>CAYWUO010000155.1:0-5606 GCA_964461285.1 uncultured Pirellulales bacterium | reverse complement strand
TGAGGTAATAGAAAAGATGCGTCTGGAATTTGAGCGTCGGGGAAAATATATGGCCGAGCGGCTGAACGCCATCGATGGTGTTCAATGTCCCCGGCCAACCGGTGCTTTTTACTGTTTCCCTGATGTCTCCAGACATTATGGCCGAAATATAAATGGTACGACAATTAATGGCAGTATGGATTTTGCGAAAGCTCTCTTGGAGCAGGCCAATGTTGCTCTTGTTCCCGGCCTGCCCTTTGGCTGTGATAACAATATTCGTTTGAGCTTTGCCTGCTCTCTCGAAAATATTACTAAAGGATTAGATAGAATTCAAAAATGGCTAAGTCAATAAAGAACAAAAAACGCCTTGCTCCATCTGCTCCGCTCGACGAGTTACGAGGCACGAGAGACGAAGGACGAAGCCTCGTCTCTCCTCCATCGTCAATCGTCCATCATGCTTTTTCCGGCTGGCCGTTGATTATCGGCTGGCTCGCAATGATGATTTTTGCCTTACATGCCTGCACACATATGGTCGCTGCTGGCGATACCTGGGTCGCAATGGCCTGTGGAAGACATTTTCTAAATCATGGTGTCGATACCGTCGAACCCTTCAGTGCGAATTCTCATAAAGCAGGACCAACGGAAGAAGAAATTAAAACCTGGCCCGGGTGGGCGCAGTGGCTCACCGACAAAGTTGGCCTCGAGACGGTTAAAAAATGGCATCCTACCGGCTGGGTCAATCAGAACTGGCTCACGCACGTTATCTTTTACTGGTTAACAACCAAATCTCCTTTCGCCGATGCTGAAACTCTTTCATTTAACACCCTCGTTTACTGGAAATTTGCAATTTACATCATTACCGTGATTTGTGTTTATTACACCGGCAGATTATTAGGCGCCAATCCCGCCCTCTGTGCCGTTGCCGCCTGTGCTGCAATGTTCATAGGCCGCTCTTTACTTGATGTTCGTCCTGCTGGTTTCTCGAATATGCTGGTTGCAATTTTTCTTTTGCTCCTTGTCCTCGCTGCATATCGAAATATCCTGTACATCTGGCTCATCGTCCCCGTGTCGGTCTTTTGGTGCAATGTCCACGGCGGATATATCTATGTGTTCATTATGCTCGTACCGTTTGTTGCCTTAAACCTGCTGACGTGCATTTCTAAAAAGAGATTTATGTCCATCGGCCTTAAAGGTATATACCACACTGTCGCCGCGGGCTTTGTCACCCTGTTAGCTGTGATATTATTCAATCCTTTCCATCTGACTAACCTGACTCATACCTTCATCATCAGCGCCAGTAAAAACGCCGAACGCTGGCGTGACGTCCACGAGTGGCATCCGGCCTTCGACTGGGCTAATCCGGTCGGCACTGCCGTGCCTTTTTTGGTAATGTATATAATAGCCTGGGCTGCCCTTGTGCTTTGGATTTGTCTGCTGATGTACACTTTGCTTTCTGTGCTCTCGTCACGCAGAAGTAAGGTAAAGGTTTCTGACGAGTATCAATTACCCAAAGTCGATTTGGCCCTGATTGCTATTGCTGCACTTACAATTTATATGGCCATTAGGTCCCGAAGATTTATTCCTATAGCTGCCATCGTTGCCTGTCCCCTTATAGTAATGTTTATTGACCACATAATTCGTATAATTTCGGCTACACACAGCTTCTCGAGGCACTCGCGTTTCACAGTCCCGCCGATGCCTCGCAGCTTACAATTATTTTTCACAATTGTTGGTGCTGCTGCAGTCGTATATTTTGGCTCCTGGTGGGGGCTCAAATTTAAGCGCGTTTATCTCGACCCCTGGCCCGGAGACCCCAAGTTCACCTCCGTTTTTATGCGAATGACCGCCTCCGATGCTAAACCTTTTTACGCTGGTGAGTTTATAAAAATGAACAAATTAAAAGGCAAAATGTTTAATTACTGGACCGAAGGTGGTTTCATTGGCTGGGCACAGGAGCCGGACCCGCTTACCGGAAAAACTCCTCTGCAGTTATTTATGGATGGAAGGGCACAGGCAGCTTATAACCGAACAACTTTTGACCTTTGGACGCATATTATGTCAGGTGGCCCGTTCGTCAGAAGAGCGCAGTTAAGAGCACGCAGGTTGACTTCTGATGATTATACAAAGATTGGCGGGTGGATAGATGAGCAGTTAAAAAACCATAATGTCTGGGTAGTCTTAATGCCCGCTAATCAGCTTGACAAACCTTTCGTAAAGGGGCTTGATTATAATCCCGAGTGGCACCCTGTTTTCTTTAATAACAAACAAGAATTATTCGTTGATGTTACGACGCCTCAGGGAAAGGAGCTTTTCGACGGTATTTTTAACGGAAAAACTCTTTACCCTGATAATTTTTCTCAAAACCTTGCAAAAGCACGTGCTTGGCTTTTATACACACAGGGAGAGAATGTAAAACAGCGGGGACTTGATTTTGCTTTCGAGGCCTTCAATATAAATCCTTCTCCTGTCGCAATGATGGAGATAATCCTTGTTGCCGCGAGATTCGAAGAGCTAAAACCTCGTATTGAAGCTTTTTGTAAAAACTATATTGACAGCTTCACAAAACAAAAAAATGATTTGGCTAAAAGGCCCGGCTATCGACACAGAGTCGAGGCTGCGCGATTAGCATACGTCTATTTGCATAGACTCGCTCGAGCACAGAATGACGTCCAGCTCAAAGATTTTTACTCTGCTCAAATAAAAAAATGCGTGGATGAACGAACAGAACTGTTTAAGAATGCAAGGTGGTAATACGGGATTCTCTACTCACAATACATCTTCTGAGCGGCAGAGGGCAAATGAAGAGCAACAGAGGGCAAATTCTATCAGCGTTTTTTTCCCCTGTTATAATGAGCAGGACAATATCACCCATACGGTTGAAAAGGCGCTTGCCGTCTTGCAAAAGCTGAATGTCGATTTTGAAATAATCATTATTGACGATGGCAGCTCCGACTCCACTGGCCGAATTGCTGATGAAATCGCACGCAAAAATAGTAATGTGCGGGTTGTGCATCATCAGGCTAACCTCGGATATGGTGCCGCCCTGACGTCCGGCTTTAAGGCAGCTGAAAAAGAGCTTGTTTTTTATACTGATGGCGACGGCCAGTTTGATATTGGCGAGTTGCCGCCGTTACTGCCTTTGATAAATCAGTATGATATCGTTAGTTGCTACCGGTTGAATCGTCAGGACAACTTAATACGCAAAATCAACGGCTGGTGTTGGACAAAGCTCACTTGCCTGCTTTTCGGTATGAATGTCCGGGATATTGATTGTGCTTTCAAATTATACAAAAGAGAAATTTTTGATAATATTGAATTATCGAGTTCCGGTGCTCTTATCGATGCCGAGATACTGGCTCGTGCCGTCAGAAAGGGCTATAGTATAACTCAGAAGGGCGTACATCATTATCCGCGGGCTGCCGGGGTGCAGACAGGAGCCAATTTGCGGGTCATTTTTCGTGCCTTCAGGGAATTATTCAAACTATACAACCGCATTCGCAAAGAAAACACCGGAACAAAATAAGGTGATTAATGGTATTTAATAAATGGTCGATAGGTTTTAACTATGCACGGTCGGTACAGCTTGAAAAATTAACGACATACGAAATAAAATATGCAGGTATATGGGCGAATCAAAGGTCAATCTGTTCATTTATGGTTCATTACGTGACCGCAGAGTTTTTCAGTCTGTTTGCGGCCTGAGTTTTACCAGAAAACCCGCTAAAGTCACCGATAAGACCCTTTTTGCCGAGCCGGCGCTCCTGCCGCACTATCGAAGTGTCAGCCCGGATAACGTCTATTTCTACGCCGTCAAAGCTCCGTCTTCGAGGATTGAGGGTTTTATAATCCATGATGTACCGGGCAGGGCAATGGCTGAAATTGATAGATATGAGGGAAAACGCTACGAAAGGGAAACAGTAAAGCTAAACACCGCAGCCGGTTCCGTCGAGGCGCAGGCTTATTTAGTAAGTCACGAGTCGATGAAAAAACACTTTGGTGACAGGTTCCATGTCAATTTGATACACGAGCTCTGGTTGAGAAAACGAATTGAAAAATTTATCAAAAGGCGAACTCGTCCCGGCGAAAGAACGGTGGACGCCGAATTGGAACGACGCGCTGAAAGAGAGTTGCTCGCAACTACCGAGCGAGACCTCGTTATGAGCCATTATCGAACAGATGCCGTCAGCGATTATTATCTCGAGCGCGAGCTTGACCGTCCAAGACCAAGCATGAAACAATTATACGGTGACTCACAGGCAAAGCCGTTTATCAGCAATTACCTGGCTTTGGTTGTAAAGCAGGTACTGCTCAATCAGCTCGATGAGCGAATTCAGTCCAGGTATCGATTTGAGCTCGAGCACATGCGCGCTTCGGAAAGATATTTCAATCGCTCCGTTAGTCTGCTTGCAGCTTTACGAATGATGAATGAAAACAGTAAAGTAGTTGATTTGATTACTGGGCAGTGTCTTCAAACAATGCCGTATGACAAACACGACCTCATCGACTACGTCAAGTATGCCGTCCGCGCGGCTAAAAGCATGTTTGATACTCGTATTGCACGAGCGCACCTGGATAGAATTAGTGTAAATTTCCAGCCGGGCCTTATGCCGCTCGGAACCGAGGTAGAATTGAGTAATCTTGGTCACGCTGCCGTTGACCCGCAAAGGACCGCTCAGAAGGCGTCCGATTCTGTATATGACGGTTTTAGGTATTTTCACGATTTTCATATGGACGTATTATCCTGGAAACTCGGTGGTTATGTCGACGACCACACCGGCTCGACAGACCTGGCAAGACGCACCGGATTTTTAGAGCTTGCTCCGGGTAGGCTCAACATCGAAGGAGAACTCTCAAGACCCGTAACATCTGACCCCTGGCTTCTTAATCAGTTGATTCAGGAAATCATCCTTTTTTATCCTGTTCGTCCACACAGTTTGCATTTGTCATTCCAGCTTCGAAAACGTCAAATCGGCAATCAAAAAGTCCTGCCTTTAGGTTTTGTCAAGTGCCTGCTTGTACTTGGCGGAGGCCAGGAATTAAAAGGTGCTGGACGCCTGTGGGTCTCAAGAATGGGACATGATGAAATAAAGCATTATGATTATGGCGAAGAGCTTGTTTTTGCAAGGACGAACAAACGCAGGTGGTATCTCGGGGGCGACGATATTGCAAACAAACCACCGGCTCAGGCGACTACCTGCGTCCAGCAGTACAAATTTATTCGTCTGGAGGAAAGAGCAAATTATGAGCCGTTAATTATGTGTCTTAAAGGACTGCAGTTGGCTTACAACCCAGCCGATTATTTGACCGTTGAGCAGTTAAGAAGCAGCAGAAAATTGCAGCGGGAGTACGATGAATTGAAAAAATGGGCCGTCGAACCGACCGAAATCAGCCCGAACACAATAGGAAAATTTTTGAATACTATACGTGATGGCCTGATGAACGAAGGGCACCACCAACCCGTTCACAAATTACACTATATTGATTGGGCGCTAAGCTCTATTGATGTGCAGTTGCGTATATTCAATGAGCAGCTCAAAAAAATCGAATGACCTTACTTATCGCTGATTTACGTCTTCAGCTTCAGCTCGGCCGCACTTGTACCGCACAGGGGCGGTCCTTTTCGCCTT
>CAYWUO010000154.1:0-5635 GCA_964461285.1 uncultured Pirellulales bacterium | reverse complement strand
TTTGATCCCCGTAGATTAACGCTTAAAACAGACTTTTTCAGGGACGACTAATTATGCGCAAGATAAAGAATCAAAACATAGCAGAATTACTGATGCAGTTTCGATTTGCGTCCCAAAAGCAACGCCGAAAACAGCTCGATGCCGCTGAGAAACTCTTCGAAGCCGTCAATAGGAACAAGGATTATCCTTTCGAGTTTGTATGCTACCGTATTACAGGTTTTCACCCCAAGGGCGAGAGTGCCCAGCAGTTTATAAAGGGCGACGAGCTTGCCGAGGACCTGCGGATATTTATCTCCAGGATAAGCGGTCAACTCGCCCAGCCGGCTGTCGAACAAGGCGAAAAAGTTTACACTTTCGAAGAACTTGCAAAAATCTTCAATATTTCAATAAAAACAATCCACCGCTGGAGAAAACGAGGTCTGATTGCACGAAAGTTTATCTTCGATGACGGTCAAAAGCGCCTCGGCTTACTGCAATCAATGGTGGATAAATTTGCTGACGCAAATCCAAAGCTTATTACAAAAGCAATCACCTTCGAACGAACAGCAGACAAACAAAAACAGCAGATAATAAAACAGGCCATTAAGCTGGCGGCCACAACGGGACTGTCCCGCCACCAAATCATAAACAGGATGGCCGCTAAATTCGACAAGGCCCATGAAACCGTCAGGTATACACTGTTAAATTACGAAAAGGCACATCCGGAAAAAACTTTTTTCAAGAAGCCTTCCGGCGTAATCAACTCCACGCAGGCCGCCGAAATTTATAAGCTGTATAAGCAGGATTACGATATCAAAGATTTGATGATGCGATTCAATCGCAGTAAAAGCTCGATATACCGCATTATAAACGTCAGACGGGCAAGGGCACTTCGGGGGAAAAAAATAAAATATGTTGCCAGTGACGAGTTTCTTAAAGATGACGCCGGCGAAAAAATCCTGGCAAAACCAATTGATATGAAAAAGAAAGCTCCCGGCACGAGGATTAAATCCTTCGAATTATTCGGAGACCACCTGCTGCCGGAATATATGCAGGTACTAAAGGACGCACCTGTGCTCAACAGAGAACGCGAAATCGAACTTTTTCGCAGATATAATTATCTGAAATACATTGCTTGTGTAAAAATAAGCGATATAAAACCAAGTCGCGTCTCCAGCGCCCAGATAAAAGAAATGGAAAACTATTTAGCCCAGGCCGAAAACATCAGAAGAACGATAATCGAAGCCAATCTGCGACTTGTCGTCAGCATTGCAAGCAAACATACCAGAAGCGGTGCGAGCTTTCCGGAACTTGTAAGCAGAGGCAATTTCGCACTGATAAATTCGGTCGAGGAATTTGATTACACAATGGGTTTGCGATTCAGCAAACGCGCCTCACTCAATATAGCCAAAGAGTACGCAAAAGTATCCGGTAAAAGTACGGAACCCAGCAGGAAAAGAGCCGCATCGCTGGTAAACATTCAACGTGATTTGAAAACGAAAGAGGCCGTGGATTTTGCAGCCTTCGAACGGGCAAGACAAGGCCTGGCCCAGGTTATAAAGAACGAACTTACAGAACGTGAGCAGCATGTAATCTTAAATCGATTCGGCCCGATTGGTCTTCCGATAAGAAAGAAGACAAAAACCTTAAAGCAAATCGGTGAGGAACTCGGATTGAGCAAAGAGAGGGTGCGGCAAATCGAACTAACTGCCCTTCAAAAATTAAGACAATCCCTGAGCAGCGAAGAATTCGAGCTGCTGACCGGTTAACTTGACGTCCCCTAATACTTCGTCATCATTATAATTACTTCAACTGCCTCGTAGATTGCAGCCGTGACTAAGACTGTCGCCACCAACAAATTGCCTCTGACATTCATCAATAGTGCTTTGCTATATCTGTTTACGACGCTTGGCCCTTCAGATTTTCGAAAAGGATAAATCAAAATCAGAAGGGCGAAAAATGTCGCTACAATATAGGCCTCGCCTTCAAGTAACAAGGTAAAACTGTGTGGGAGCATCGTTCCGGCAAGGACATCAAAGCCTGGTGCAAGGAGCAATCCCCATATCGAGGCCCTGAACACAGCAGCCAATATGCCTACACCTGGAATGATAACAGATGGGATAGTTATATAAGCTAAAGACCCTAAGAAAAAATTAATCGCAAAAGTCGTTACTGCTGCCAGCGGGATACTTTTGCTCATATAGGCCTTGCCTGCGACACCCAGAGGTCCTGAGCCACCTGCCACCTGTGCTTTTATCGCTCCAAGTAAGCAAATCTGTAGTTCAGGCAGGGTATATGCTAAGAGCATAAACAGAACAACCATACCGAAGTAAGTAAAATGCAAACTTAAAAATAAACGCTTGAACTTGCGTATCTCAGCCAAAGGCAGATGCAGCCATTTGTTGACGACCCTCTCAGACAGAAAACAATAGATTTTGAAAAACGCGACAGAACCACCTAAAAAAAGAAGTGCCAGCCCCAGGATATAGAGATAAAATGGAATTTGCTTTGTTCGAATCAATGGAGCGTATGTAGTGAATTGCGATTTTGGAAAAGACTTATTAAGCTGCTCACGTATCTCTGAACTGTTTAACTCTTCTCTGGGTAATTGAAGTATATAGGCATTTTGAACTGCCTCGTGGTTGGGATCAAACAATTTACCTGCCGATGCATTATTGCTGACAAGATAACTGTGCACAAAAAGCCGAACCTCTTTTTTAAATTGTCCAACCACCTTAAACACCTGGCCGTCAACATTAATTTCGCTTTTATTACTTGTGCAAAAGCCAGCAACCACTTCGTTGGCATCTGAGTTAGGTAATCGGCCCCGTTCGAGCATCTCGTCTGTGAAATCATCAGTAATATCTGGATACAGAATGAGTTTTTCCTGGAAAGCGATACGATAGGATTTCTCAACGTGTGAACCAATACTTTTAGCGAAATTTGTAAAGAGCCGGCTTCGCTGGGACGTAGGCAAAAGTCGAATGGTTCTTTGGATATATTCAAACCCTTCAGCTTCTGAATTTGGGTCGGCCTTGCCGATATACATAAAAGCATTTTTCCATGGATTATGGCCTGGCAGATACTGATAGTTAAAATATGAAAAGGCCATCAGCGCAAAACCAATTCCAGCCACAATTAGCCAGTTAATCAGTCCTTTCATTTTTATCTTCCTTAAAAAATACTTATTTTCGGTCACACGCTTAGAAAAAGGTTGTAAATCTTTACGAGACCGGGCCTAATTTATGTCCCGAACCCACTGTATAAAGTCGCTTTTTCTGCTCAGTATTGGTATGAGAGGCAATAATTTTTCCGATGAAGATTATGTGGTCGCCGGCTTCCGCCTCAGACTCCAGCGTGCATTCGAAATTTGCCACGGCGTCGCTAAGTAAAACCGAATCAATTTCTTTGGCAGGTTCGGTTTTGCAATCGAACTCGGCAAATTTATCGACGTCACGGCCTGACTTCGAGCCGAAGAATAGCGCATCGTCAGCCATATCCGAAGATGGAAACGCAATTGTAAAACTTTTTGAATGCCGAATCGTCCCGATTGAATAATGCTTCTTTGCAACGGCTATTGCCATCATCGGCGGTGTGCCGGAAGCTATCATTGTCCAGCCCAGCGTGACGGGATTGGCCCGGTCGGCCTTGTCTTTGGCGATTGCGATTACGACCTGCTCCGGATACTTGGTCTTAATCGCTTCTGAATAATCAACTTGTTTTTGCATTGCTTTTGCCCTCAATTAGATTTATATTTACATAGTCAATTTATTGTAACGATTATAAATTCAGAATTATTTTTAACAAGGACAAAGAAATGGATACTATCGGTTTTATCGGCAGCGGGAATATGGCTGAGGCACTGATAAAGGGCATTATCAGTGCAACCGTTTGTGAACCTGCAAATATCTTAATAAGCGATATCAGACCCGAACGACTCAAACTGCTTTGCGAAAAGTATAATGTTACTGCTGTTAAAGGTAATACCGAATTAGCTGCGAAAGTCGATATTTTAGTTTTGAGTGTCAAGCCGCAAAATATGGCTGAGGCACTGCAAAGTATAAAAGATGCTGTCAGGCCGGATACTCTCGTCATATCCATTGCAGCAGGTATAAAAGTTGCCAAAATTGCTTCGGCCTTCGGTAATATTGCAATAGTTCGTGTTATGCCGAATACCCCTGCTTTGATTAGTGAAGGCGCCAGCGCATTATTCGCAAACGATAAGGCAAAGCCGATGCTGGATAAGGCGATGTCGATATTTTCATCGGTCGGCAAGGCCGTCGTCGTTGAAGACGAAAATTTGATAGATGCCGTTACCGCAGTAAGTGGAAGCGGGCCTGCTTACTATTTCCTGCTGATGGAAGAAATGGTAAAGGCAGCTGTGGTATTAGGCCTGCCCGAAAATGTGGCGAAGGATTTAGTACTACAGACCGCCAAAGGCGCCGGCCTGCTTGCGGTCGAAGCCGATAAGGCCGGAGAAAGCCCCGCTGAGCTTCGCAGAAAAGTTACCTCACCCGGAGGGACAACCGAGGCTGCCCTAAAAGTCTTTGCCTCTAAGGACTTCGGTCAGATGGTTAATGATGCTCTGACAGCAGCTTGTGATAGAAGTAAAGAGCTGTCTGGTTAAGTTATTCAACGACGATGGCCTCGACGGGACATTCATCAGCGGCCTGCTGAACGGCATCGGTATGCTCTTCGGGAACCTCATCAACGATAACCTGCGCCATTTCGTCTCCCATCTCGAAAACTTCAGGGCAGGTATCAACACAAAGCCCGCAGGCAGTGCAGGTGTCCTCAATTCTCACCTTCATAATAGACTCCTTCTATATGACTGCTAAATGTTATATTTTTAATTATTGTATCAAACAGCCAATAATCAATATAAAATTGTCAGGACTGCGTCAAGTATGTAATCAAATTTTTTTACAGCCGGATTAACTCGCAATTAAAATCAGGTAAAGGCCGCCTAAAAGCACCAGTACCCCGCAAATTCTCTTAAGAATTACCGCCCCCCTGGATTTCTCTTTCTATCGGCGATTTCACCAACATCTGCCGCTCCGGAACAAGCAAATATCAGCGCCTGCCCGCCGCTGCATTGATATGTGTTTTCTAAACTCATAATAAAATCCTTTCTTTTTCAGTGTTATTTTCGAAATTAAGCAACCAAAGTCTCTGTATCATCTGGTGAAAACACCTTGTCTACCAATTCTTATCTTGAAAACAAAGCATTACAAACCATAAAGACCGCTGCTGCAAGAGTAGTATAAGCAAATAACTTTTTCAAATTCTCAGATTTGGTTTTCAATGCGAATTTTCCGCCTATTATCCCACCCAATACCGCTACACATGCAACTGGGATAGCCCATTGGGCATCAAAATGCCCATTGGCTGTATGACCGATAAAACCCATCAGAGCTGTAGCGGCCACCATTGCCGAAGATGTACCGACAGCTATCCTCATCGGAACACCACACAATAAAACCATTAGTGGAACCTTAAATGATCCTCCCGATATACCAACCGCTCCGGCAGCCAACCCAACAGCAGCGGTAATAGGAATTGTCAGCCAAAGGTTGACAACATATTCATAATCTCCATATGTGCGATGCCAATAGCCAAATCTTTTTTGCTTGAGAATCGGTTTATCCTTTACCTT
>CAYWUO010000153.1:0-5637 GCA_964461285.1 uncultured Pirellulales bacterium | reverse complement strand
TATGTCGCCTATGTGATTGGACACAGGGTGTATCTCGACCCCAATGAGCAGAAAGTAATAGACAGAAGCGACTGTGAAGTTAACGGTGTTAACACTACTGACCCATGCTATCCAATTCCTATACCGCTTTGTTTGGCCGAGACATACTACTGGGCCGTCGATGAGGTCAACGGTGTCAACACATGGCAAGGTGTAGAAGGCGACCCAAATAAAGCATGGAGCTTTACGACAGAAAGCTATATCGTTGTGGAGGATTTTGAGTCGTATGAGTGCACTAAGCCTATCGATTGCAATGATGCTTTGAGGAATGTATGGCATGATTATTATACTGACTACGATTCCTCAGCGGAAGTTTACATTGAGAATACCATCATTCACAGTGGTAGTCAATCAATGAGGTATTGGTTCAGGAATAACTACTACCCATACTATTCTGAATCCTACGCTGATATTGATGATTTGCCAAGCGGAGTAAGTTCGGATTGGACCGCTAGTTGTATTAAGGCATTGGTGCTGTGGTTCAGGGGGAAATCAAACAATCCCGTTGATGAGCAGATGTATGTAGTTCTGGAAGATGGTGCCGGCCATACTGGCACCGTGGAATACAACAATATGAACGACGTAACGGAGGAAGAATGGCGTGAGTGGGTTATTAACCTGGCAGATTTCAACGACGTGAATCTGGCCGATGTCGCGAGAATTACTATTGGTTTCGGTGACGGGCTCAGTGGTAGTGATGGTACGGTATACTTCGATGATATCCGGCTGTATAGGCTCATATGTATTCTTTCGGAGCGTTCAGAGGAATTCGCCAGGCGCGACTACGCTCCGCCCGGTGCACCCGCCGGCGATTGCAGGATAGACAATCGAGAGATTTATATAATGGCACGCGATTGGCTGATGGCACCACCACCCGACCCTAACGTCGACCTGTATAATGATGACATGATAGACTTCAGGGACTTTGCCGTTCTGGCGGAGATGTGGCTTGAGGAGGAATTGTCGCTGTTTCGGTGAGTGCTGCTGGGCTGAATAGTTAGCGAAAGTAACGCATTAATTCGGGGGCTATACTGATGAGTTCAGTATAGCCCCTTTTGTTATTGAGGATGCTGCACCTTCGACCTTGCCCCCTTCGACAGCTCAGTCTGAAAAACACCGTTTGTTCTGAATTGTTCGCTTTATGTCGTTAGGGCTATGCTTTTTATCACTTTATTAAGGTGAATTTTCCACCTTTTGCATAAGCTAATAGGGTTTACATTATCGCGAGGTTTTATTAAAATGATATTCCGGCTCGGTGTTCGGCCGGAATTTTTTATGGGCGATTATCGTAAATTAGGTTAATTATGGGCGAAGAACTATCGAAAGTCTATGAGCCGTCAACAATAGAGCAACTGGCAGATGAGATTTGGATTAGCGGAGGGTATTTCCACGCTGAAGCCGGTAAGAATGGCAAGGTCTATACTATTGTAATCCCGCCTCCTAATGTAACAGCCCCCCTGCACCTCGGCCATGCACTTAATAACACGCTGCAGGATATTCTGATTCGGTTTCACCGGATGCAGCAATATACTACGCTCTGGATGCCGGGTACCGACCACGCCGGTATCGCCACGCAGACGGTCGTCGAGAAACGAATCCTGTCGGAAGAGGGAAAAAAACGTACCGACTTCGAACGGGAAGAATTCGTAGCCCGCGTTCAGGCCTGGAAGGACGAATACGAAGCCCGAATCATCGAACAATTAAAGGCGATGGGCTGCTCCTGTGACTGGCAACGGACAAGATTTACGATGGACGAGGTATGTGCAAAGGCGGTGCGGGCTGCGTTTTTTAAACTCTTCAAAAATTGGCTTATCTATAGAGGCAAACGTCTTGTCAACTGGGACCCTGCTACGCAGACGGTACTGGCAGACGATGAGGTTGAGCATGAGACGGTTGAGGGATATTTTTGGTATATGCGATATCCGCTCTCTGAACCGATAGAAATTGAAGGTAAACGAATAGAATTCGTTACAGTTGCGACGACTCGGCCTGAGACTATGCTCGGCGATACGGCTGTTGCGATGAATCCTAACGACCCGCGAGCAAAATATCTGGTCGGCAAGAAGGTTCAACTGCCAATCGTCGGCCGGATTATTCCTATCATAGCGGATGAGCATGTTGTTCTACCGGACCCGAACAGCGATGACGAAAAGGCAAAATTCTCGACCGGCTTTTTGAAGGTAACCCCTGCCCACGACCCAGATGATTACGCGATTGGTGAGCGCCATTATAAGGAAATCGCTGAAACTGTTGTTCCCGTCGATTTCGGAGGAGACCCATGGGAGTACGTCTTCCTAAATGTGATGGCACCAGACGGTTCAATCAGCGACAAATATGGCTGGGCGGACTGGGAGAATATTAAAAATCAAAATCCCGATGTTGAAAATCTTATCGGTATGGACCGGTTCGAGGCGCGTGAGGCCATCGTCGAATGGTTCCGCCAGGAAAAACTATTGGAGGATGTCCGCGAGTATGAACACGAGGTCGGTCACAGCTATCGCAGCCACGTGCCGATTGAGCCATATCTATCCGACCAGTGGTATATCGCTGTGAAAGAACCAATCGAGCATTTGAAAGAAAAGTACGGCACTGGCCTAATTGAAGGAACCGATGTGCCGGTAAATTCTTTGGCTGGTCTGGCCTTAAAGCCGTTACTCGATGGCCGGCTGCGTTTTACTCCTGAGCGTTATGCAAAGACCTATCAAAGCTGGCTGGAGAACCTGCGCGACTGGCCGATAAGCAGACAGCTCTGGTGGGGACACAGGATTCCTATGTGGTCAAAGCTCGGTGGTGGTGGACAATTAGAATATGAGCTTTCAAAACAACCCGACAAAGTGGTTTTTGAACTCACAGATTCGGATGACGGAGCAATTACGTATGCGTGTGTTGCTCCTGGAAACGAAGACATTGAAAAACGGTTAGAAGATAAAGGTTGGCAGCGCGATGAGGATGTTCTGGACACATGGTTTTCGTCGGCGTTGTGGCCTTTTAGTACGATGGGCTGGACTGGAAATGAGGATGAAGATAACAAGAACAAAGTGCTCAAGACATTCTATCCGGGCGATGTGCTTTGTACTGCCCGCGAGATTATTACGCTCTGGGTATCTCGAATGGTAATGATGGGGCAATACTGCGTCGGTGATATTCCGTTCAGCGATGTCTATATCCACGCAATGATTCAGGACGGCGAGGGTCGAAAGATGTCCAAGAGCTTAGGCAACGGCATCGACCCATTGGTAGCTATCAATAGTCACGGGGCCGACGCAATGCGGTTCACATTGGCAAGCATGACTACCGATACGCAGGATATTCGGATGCCGGTTGTCCAGATGACATTACCCGACGGACGGGTGGAAAATACATCGCCGAAATTCGATGTCGGCAGAAACTTTTGTAATAAGCTCTGGAACGCCTCGCGGTTTGCCTTGATGAATCTCGAGGGGATTGACCCGGAGAAATTCGATAAAGACAAAATGACAATTACCGACAGATGGATTCTGTCCCGGCTGGCACAAACCATTTCAGAGGTTACTAAATCACTGGAAGATTTCAAGTACAATGAGCCGTTGTCACAGCTTTACAGGTTTTTCTGGAACGATTTCTGCGACTGGTATCTTGAATGGATAAAACCACATATGCAGGATGAAGAGCAAAAGCCGATTGCCCAAAACGTCCTTGCCTTTGTGCTGGATGAGATTTTGCGCTTACTGCATCCGTTTGTGCCGTTTATTACCGAAGGAATATTTCAGAAACTAAATGAAATAACACCAGTCAGAAAACTCAAAGATTTAGTCGAAGCTAAAAAATCAGGTGCGCTAGTAATTGCCCAATGGCCCGAAGAAATTGATACCTTACGGCAGCCGGATACTGAGAGACAGATTGAGATTATACAGACTGCAATTAGAACTATAAGAGATATTAGGAACGGGAATAATATATCACCCAAAAAACGGTTAGTTGCGTCTGCAATAACAACAGAAGAGAAAGCTGAAATTCTCAATGCCAATACAGAGCTCAGTTGCCATCTGGCAGGTCTTAAGGAATTTACAGCTGGAAAAGATGTTGCCAAGCCTGAGGCTGCTGCTACTGCAATAGTTGATGATATGCAGATTTTTGTTCACGATGTGATTGACCCTGAAGCTGAGAAAAAACGACTGAAAAAGCGAAAGCAGGAGATAGAAAAAGCCCAAAAAGCAGTCCAGACCAAGCTGGCTAATAAGAATTTCATTACCAAAGCCAAGCCGGAGGTGGTCGCCCGGACCAAAAACAGACTGGCTGAGCTGACAGAACAGTTAAAGACCGTTGAAAAACACCTTGCGGAACTGAAGTAATTGATATAATAAAGGCGGTGCGAAAATGGAAAAAGAAGCGGAGTTATCACGAATAATCATAAATGAAACGTCCGACCAGCAGATAATCGTCATAAAGGAGCGTCACAGCGAGCGCAGCTTTCCAATCGTTATCGGTATAGTTGAAATTTTCGCAATCGACCGCCGATTAAAAGGCATCGAGCCGCCACGCCCGATGACACACGATTTATTAGACAGCGTAATTCAAGGTCTCGGTGCAAAGATAGAAAAGATAGTCATAAATGATTTGCGCAATCATACCTTCTACGCGAAGATACACCTGAGCCTGAACGGAAAAACCGTTGAAATAGATTCCCGCCCTTCCGATGCCATTGCCCTTGGTGCTGCGTCAAACACCCCTATTTATGTTGCCGAACATGTGTTCGATGCGGCTTCTCAGTGAAAAATGTCGATAGAATCATCACGCCAACCCCAATGCACAGCAAGGCATCCGCAACATTGAACGCCGGCCAATGATACTGTCGGTAATAGACATCGATAAAGTCCCGCACAAAACCATCGTTAAAAATTCTGTCATAAAGATTGCCACAAACACCGGCAGCAAAAAACGCCAGCGCAATGTGAACCAATGTATGCTGAGTTCCACTAAAAAGGAAAAAGACGAAAATAACTATTAATGCGATAACCGAAACTATCGCTAATAAATAGGGTTTACCTGCGAATAATCCAAAAGCAGCACCATCGTTCTGAGCTAATACCAACTGCAAAAAGCCGTCTATAACTGAGATGCTATTGTCCGGCTTCTGTTGCAACCAGTCGAAGACTGCTGCTTTGCTCCATAAATCGAGGGCTAAACCGGCCACCATCAGAGGCCAAAAAAACAGGTGGGCCTTTGTGCCTGGCAACGTGAGTTTACCTTTAAAGATTTTAAAATAACGTTCCGGACCCGACTTATTATTAGACATTAGTCTGCCTTTTCTGCATCAGGGTAACAATGCAGCTGTTTACGGCCTTTGTAAGTAAATTTTAATTGGCAAACAATTGTACCACAGTAAGTACTGCTGTCAAAGACTTTTAGCAGCAGAGAAGATTTTTCCACTTTTTACGGTCATTTGTAATTGTTTGACATATTTAACCCGGCAATATATCATATTTGGCCAATACAGTTAGAGTTTATACGCAGACGAGGCACTGCCTCGTCTCTGTTGTATTTGCTTAAAGGAGTTTTTCTTCTATGGCAAAACAAAAAACAGTTTTGAAAAAAAGACCCGTTATGCTGATTATACGT
>CAYWUO010000152.1:0-5676 GCA_964461285.1 uncultured Pirellulales bacterium | reverse complement strand
CGAGGTGGAAGGGCGAACCACTATTATCAGCATTGTCGATGAAGGTACTTACATTACCCAGGAAGATGTGAATAACGGTAAGGTACTGGTAGAACTGGATTCTTCGGATATGGCTGAACAGCTTGCACAAAGAGAAATTGATTTTGCCCGGGCCGAGTCCAGCTTTACGGAGGCAAAAGAAGCGTTTGATATTCAATTAAAACAAAACGAAAGCGATATTACCGCAGCAGAGCTTAAGGTAAGATTCTCGCTGATGGATTTACAGAAATATCTGGGTGCGGCTGTGGCTGAAAGATTTATTTCGAAGGTCGCGAATACCGTGGCTGATAATGATGAAATTGCGTTACTGATTAAAGCTCCCGACCTCGGCGGTGAGGCTTTACAGAAACTGCGGGAGCTGGATGGGGGTATTAAATTGAAAAGACAGGGTCTCCAGCTTGCCAAGAGCAAGCTGGAGTGGACCGAGAAGCTTTATGAGAAAAAATATGTGTCGCTCAACGAGAAAGAGGCGGACAATTTAGATAAGGAAAGGAAAGAGATTGATTGGGAAAAGGCCAAAACAGCCAAGGATTTGTTTGTAGGTTACGAGTTTCCAAAACAGAGCGTGAAACTTTTTAGCGATTATAATGAAGCCAAGCGAGAATTAGAGCGTATTCAGGGTCGTGCACGGTCGAAGCAGGCCCAAACTCAAGCCAGGTTTGATAGTGCAGAGGCGACACATGTATTACAGAAAAAGCGTTTGGAAAAACTTAACAAACAATTAGAGGCCTGTACTATCAGGGCGCCTGCTCCGGGGCAGGTGGTATACGCATCAAGTATGGGCAGCAGGTGGGAAAGACGAAACAGACCAATTGAAATAGGAGCGGAAATCCGCGAACTTCAGAAGATTATATCCATACCCGACCCCACGGTAATGAAAGTGGAAATCAGGATTCATGAAACGTGGATTGACAAGATACAGTCGGGTCAACAAGTAAAAATAACCGTTGTGGCATTTCCGGATGAAACCTTTACCGGTAAAGTGCTGAAAAAAGCGCCGTTGGCAGACCCTGAAGAATGGCTCAATCCCGACCTTAAGGTTTATTCGACCGATGTGAGTATCGACGGAACACATGATTTTCTCAAGACTGGTATGACAGCAAAGGTCGAGGTAATTATTGACGAATTGCATGATGTTCTCAGTGTTCCGATACAGTCAGTTGTTACGCAGGAGGGGTCGAAAGTGTGTTATGTTATGACGAATAACGGCCCAGAAAAGCGTGCGGTTGAAACAGGATTGTTCAATGACAACTTTGTCGAGGTCAAAAGCGGTTTAATCGAGGCAGAGAAGGTGTTGCTTAATCCGCCCCGCAGAAGCCTGTCAGAAGCCACTGATGAAAATTTTGCTGAAGAAGAGTAAAGGTGATTTCCAGGAAACAGGCAGTGCCTGCATAAAAGTCTTGAGGGTCAGATTTGATGTATGTAGTTAACATCGAGAAATTATGTAAGACATATCAATTAGGCTCTGTCCAGTTACCTGCGCTGTGTGATGTCGACGTGAAGATTGAACAGGGTCAGTATATAGCCATTATGGGCCCCAGCGGTTCAGGTAAATCAACATTGCTTAATATGCTTGGCTGTCTCGACAGACCTACCAGCGGCCATTATTTTCTGGGCGGCAGGGACGTTTCAATACTCAGCGACGATGAACTGTCTTTGATAAGAGGAAAACACATCGGCTTTGTATTTCAATCTTATAATCTCATCGGACAACTTAATGCCGTAGAAAACATTGAGCTTCCGATGTACTATCAGGGTTATTCCGAGCATGAAAGTGTCGCCCGTGCCAGAGAATTAGCTGTAATGGTCGGCCTCGGTGACCGGTTTAAACACAGACCGACGGAGCTAAGCGGCGGAGAACAGCAGCGGGTTGCAATTGCCAGAGCGCTGGCGAACGACCCATTGGTTATCTTAGCTGACGAGCCTACCGGAAACCTTGATTCGGAAAGCAGCGCCGCGATTCTGGACATCCTTCTCGGTTTGCATCAGCAGGGCAAAACTCTTATTGTAGTAACCCACGATGAGAACGTAGGTATGCAGGCAGAGCGTACCATACGTCTTCTTGATGGGCGCATAGACCAGTAAAAGTATAATAAATAGTAATGAATTATGAATTTCTTTCGTCTAAAACGCACACTTAAGTTAGGCATAAAAAGTCTGTGGATGCATCGGTTGCGTTCTACTTTAACGATGTCAGGTATCATCTTCGGCGTTTCTTCGGTGATTGCAATGCTGGCGATAGGTGAAGGAGCCAGCCGGGCGGCACAGGAAGCTATAGCAAGGCTTGGCAGTACGAATTTGATTATTGAGACGGTCAAACCACCCGAGGAGCAAACCGACACCGGAGACCTTGAAACTGTACAGAATTATGGTTTGACATACACTGATGCCGAGTCCATTCGCAACACGATACCGGATGTTGAGGTAGTCGTACCTATTCGTGAGATATCCCAGGAGACACGATATCTTAATCGTAAGGTAGCTATAAAAATTGTGGGCACAGTTCCATGGTATACGGAGATATCACCTATTCGAATGATGCGCGGCCGGTTCTTAAGCAGTATTGATTTGCACAATCAACAGAAAGTTTGTGTTATTGATGACCGGATTGCACAAGAGCTTTTCGCGTTTGATGACCCTTTGGGACTGGATATGAGAATTCATGGCAATTATTATCGAGTAATAGGAGTAGTTGCCCAAACAGCAGCCGAAGAAACGATGAATGGTTTCGCTAATAAAACAGCTGCGCTGAGTGCAAACAGTGGAAGTGCTATAGGAAATGTCTATATTCCGCTTACCACTGCAAAGTGTTGGTTCAGTGAGTTCTCTTATCAGATGACAGGTAGTAGTCGCAGTGCCGCAAGGGTCGAACTGCAGAAAATTACTGTTAAGGTTGCTTCGAATGAGCAGGTCCTGCCAACCCACCAGATTCTGGAAGGATTGCTGGATAGACTTCATGATAAGAAGGATTATAATATAACCATTCCGCTTGAGCTGCTTCGCCAGGCGGCGCGAACAAGACGAATATTCAGTATTGTTCTTGGCTCAATCGCTGCAATTTCGTTGTTGGTAGGTGGTATAGGAATTATGAACATTATGCTCGCCACCGTCAGTGAGCGAACCCGCGAGATTGGTATCCGTCGCGCACTCGGTGCCAGAAAACGAGATATTGTCATTCAATTCCTGTCAGAAACCCTGCTATTAACTTTTGCAGGGGGCATCCTGGGCATAATACTGGGTTGTTTTATACCGTTTTTAGTAACTCATTTTGGAAATATGCGCACGATAATTACAGGAATTTCTCTAATATTGGCTTTTGGAATCAGTGCAACCGTCGGTATAACCTTTGGCTTATATCCCGCTTATCACGCTGCTAATATGGACCCTATCCAGTCACTGCGTCATGAATAAGTGGAATATAGGCGTATTGCAGATTAGGCCGGATAGAATGTGGTAGCAAGAAGTACAATGAGGAGATTGGATAATGGCAGAAAATAACATGAAAGATGACCAGTCGAAGCGTAAATCCTTCAGGATTCTTGGTGTAATAGCGCTCGTGCTGGTTATCGGTTTGATTCTTATCTTATTCAGGTCGGGCGGCAGCAGCGCCAAGTCAAACAGCGAGATGGCTACGTTTGTGACCAAGCGCGGCCCTTTGACCATCAGCGTATTGGAGTCGGGCACTATCAAGGCCAGAGAGCAGATTATCATAAAAAACGAAGTCGAAGGCCGAACTTCCATTATTACACTTATCCCGGAAGGGACCCACGTTAAGAAAGGAGACCTCCTCGTCGAACTGGATGCGAGTACATTGCAGGACAATAAAATCGACCAGGAGATTCGAGTACAGAATGCCGAGGCCTCTTTTATCAATGCCAAGGAAAATCTGGCAGTAGTGGAGAACCAGGCCGAGAGCGATATTGACAAAGCCAGGCTCACGCTCGAATTTGCCCGGCAGGACCTGAAGCAGTACAAGGAGGGTGAGTATCCCAACAAAAAAACAGCCGCTGAAAACGCAATTACCCTGGCAGAAGAGGAGCTCGCACGTGCCGAAGAGACTCTTACGTGGTCGCAGAAGCTGTTCGAGAAGAAGTACATGGCCAATACTGAACTGGAGGCTGACAAGCTGGCTGTGAGCCGCAGGAAAAATAATCTGATTCTGGCACAAAATGATTTTAAGCTGTTAGAGAATTTCACCTACCATCGCAACATCGCACAGCTCGAAAGCGATGTCAAACAGGCTACGATGGCTATGGAACGCACAGAGCGCAAAGCCAGAGCTGATGTTATCCAGGCAGAGGCAGCACTTAAGGCGAAAGAGGCGGAATATAATCGTCAAAAGGACAAACTATCCAAGATTGAAAACCAATTAGAAAAAACAAAAATATATGCTCCTGCTGATGGGCTGGCGATTTATGCAACCAGCGCTCAAACCGGCGGCTTCAGAGGCAGTCAAGAGCCTCTCGAGGAAGGCCAGGAAGTTCGCGAACGCCAGGAGCTTATTTATCTTCCAACCACTGAATCAGCCATGGTCGAGGTGCCTATTCATGAGACGAGTCTGCAAAAAATCCGCATCGGACTTCCGGCAATCGTAACAGTTGATGCCCTGCCGGGGAAAAAATTCCTGGGCCGTATGGAGAGTATCGCTCCCTTGCCTGATGCAAGAAGTATGTGGATGAATCCAGACCTTAAGGTCTATAATTCAAAGATATACTTGGATGAAAGCGACAGTGCGTTACGCACAGGTATGAGCTGCAAGGCGGAAATCATAATAGAGCAATATGATGACGCTGTTTATGTCCCTGTTCAGGCGGTCCTGCGAGTCGGAGGTGAGCCGACAGTTTATGTTGTAAAAAATAAGTCGGTCGAACCGCGCAAAGTTGAGATTGGATTGGATAACAACAGAATGGTCAGAATCATAAGTGGCCTTACCGAGGAGGAACTTGTCCTACTTACGCCTCCGTTAAAATCTGCATCCATCGAGCCGGGCTCACAGATGGTAGGCGCCGGCTCGTCCGGAGCCACCGACACATCCGATACCTTGAAACAACAGATAAACAAGAGGCTCGAAATCGCCAATGGGGAACAGCCAGAGGTTCGCCAGAAAGACAAGCAAGACCAAGAAGCCTCATTTCCAAGCGAAGCCGAACTCGAAAAGATGCGGAAGCGGTTCGAGAATATGTCGGAAGAGGAGCGGCAGAAGATGCGGCAACAGTTCGAGAATATGTCGGAAGAGGAACGTAAAAAAATGCAGCAACGCTTTCAGGGCTCAGGAGAAGGACCAAGACGGCAGCGTCAGGAAAGGAACCAGTAGATGGTAGTACCCATCACAGAGAACAACAAAATTGTCAAGCTCGATAAAGCTCGAAAAACATACCAGATGGGAATAGAGCAGGTACATGCCCTTGATGGTGTGACGGTCTCTTTCCAAAGGGGCAGCTTCTGGGCCATTATGGGGCCGAGCGGCTCAGGGAAAAGCACAATGATGAATATACTCGGATGCCTTGATCGACTTACCTCCGGCAAATACTTTCTCGAAGGCAAGGATATCAGTAGTCTTGATGATGATTCTCTCAGTGAGCTTCGGCTCAGGCATCTTGGATTCGTATTCCAGAGTTTCAACCTGATACCTCAGCT
>CAYWUO010000151.1:0-5698 GCA_964461285.1 uncultured Pirellulales bacterium | reverse complement strand
AAAACCATTAGCATCAACGGTCGTCTCACCGGGCGAATCATCCGGTATCTGCCACTTCGTGGGCTCGTTTAAATCGTCTGTAAGGTACATCCCGCCCAGGTCTATAGCTGTATCACCGAAGTTATATATTTCGAACCAGTCGTCGTATTGTCCCTGTGGGTCGTTTATATCGCTCTCGCTGCTGTTGGAAGCCATAAACTCGTTGATTGATAGCGGGATACCCACATTTTGCCAGTTGCCGGCTAATATGGAAAAGTCCGCAAAGTTAATCCCGTTAATACCGTCAAAGTCCGCGCAAACGGAGTTTGGACAACTGCTATTAAGCCACTGCTCCGCGAATTCTTCGACATCCTCCCAGTTGACCTTACAATTACCCGTAAGGTCACCTTTGGGGCATAGAGCTAACGCAGAACCGGATAATAATAAAACAAGTAGTAATGTGAGTAGCGATTTTCTCATGCTTTTGAAACACAAATACTCAACTTTATCTATTTTAACATATCCGAATAGTAGATTCAATACCTAAAGGCGGAAGTACTTTGGTTATGGTGTACTATGGTCAGCCGTTGCTCGCATATACAACCAAATACAGTAAATTGCATTGCCTAATGCAAAAAGCCCGAGCACATTAGTTTTGGGCTTTTGGTGCCTGGTTCTGAGCGGATTGTTGGGGAAATAGTTGTCTTTTATGCTGCTTTGCGGTATTCTTGTAAACAGCGTTGAGTTACGGAATTGAGCAGGATTTGTTTAGGTAAAGATTTTAAAGGGATATTAATATGAAAACGATTCTAACGCATAGAACAATCGGCAGGTTGATTGGTCTTATCAGTCTTGTCCTGTTGGTGCAGTCATCGCTGGTCTTATCAGCCGACCAAATCACCGGTGATTGGGAAATAACGATGGATTTCGATGGCCGCCAGAGCTTTGCGATGCTGTCTATTTCCAAAAAGCCCGATGGTACCCTCGCCGGCAAGTGGGGTTCTAGTGAGCTGTCTGATGTCAAGTTCCAGGATTCAAAGCTCACATTTGTTCGCACGGCAGGCCCGCCTGACCGACAGTTTACAATGAACTACGAGGGCACTCTTGAGGACGATAAGCTCGTGGGAAAATTTACAAACGATTGGGGTGAGTTCTCTGCTGTTGGTGCCCGGCCGAAAGCCAAATCGCCTGTCCTGGGGCAGTGGGAGGTTAATTTTACTGCCGGCGATAGAGATATAAATGCAATCCTGATTATCTCTGAAGAGCCGGATGGTTCTCTCGCCGGACAGTGGACCAAGGAGCAGGGCGAGCACAAAATCTCAAATGTCAAGTTCGGGGATTCGAAGCTCACCTTCACTCGGCAGAGTAAGTTCGATGATTTCGAATTCGAGACGAGCTATGAGGGCGTTATCGAAGACAGCAATCTGACCGGTAAGTTCAGCAACGAAATGGGCGAGTGGCCAACCAAAGGCAAACGCATTGGTACAGAGCTTGTCGGCCAATGGGAACTTACAATTACTTCCGAAAGGGGTACGCGTACGACTATAATGAGGATTTTTTCAGACCTGACAGGCAGATATGGATTCTTTGACGGTGAGATTCCAATGAAGGATATAAGGCTCGAAGGTGACCAGTTGACCTTTACTCTGGAAATGGGCTTTGGAGACGAGACCTTCCAGATAGACTTCAAAGGCAAGCTGGATGGAGCAGCCCTAAAGGGGCAAATTACATCGCCCAGGGGCACCCGCGATATCACCGGCAAAAAGGTTGGCGCGGTTTAGCTGTACTATCCGTAGGATTACTCGCATTGAAACACGCGATAAGAATGCGGCTTGATTTGTACATTGAAAACGAGCTTGTCGCTTTTTTGTATTTGCCTTCGCCGGCCCCGCATTGGTGGTTCCGGGGGCTCTTCACCGGATAATTCCTCGCTGCTTATAATGTCACGCAGCTTGCTGATTCGCTTGTCGGTAACAATTTTTACCCTGGCGATTTCCGGCAGGAAGGATTCAACGATAAACGTATCGTTGTCATATACGAATATAGCAACCTGGCTCGGCCCATCCACGCGGACGTAAATGTCTTTCATCAGCACTTCTTTGATTTTTGTCAGCACCTCAGCCGGGAAGTTGTACAAATCGCCGAAGTTGTCCGGTATCGTCAGAACATAAAGCCTGCTGTTCGCATAATCAGCAGAATGAAGGATAGGATAGCCGATACCGCTTGTCAGGCACGATATCTCCTCCCACGAATCGTTGGTCAGGTAATTTATCTCGGGGATAATGATATTGGAGGATGACTCCTGAATAGCGCCGCGTCGGCCCCAAAAAGCTCGACGACGCCAGAACTGATTAATAACGGCCTTTTTATCAGTGCATCTGAGCTCGACTATGTCTTCGATTCCGTTGCCCTGCAGGGCTTTAAGCAGGCCGGATGTTATCATAACAGTTTTGTCTGCAGCGAGCTGCCCTTTGATTTTATCAACAATCTTTTTGTCGAACTTTGCTGATTCAGCCAGAAAGACTATGTTTGCATCTGTCGGGAACTCGGGCTCCAGGTCCAACGCAATACCGCACATACCGAGGTAGTTGTGCAGGAAATCCTCGCCCGTTGAATGATAGGGCTTGTAGCTTTTTACGCCGATTGGTTTACCGAGTTTGCCTAAAAAATCGTCAACTTGTTCGATGGCATAACCGGCAGCCCTTGCCATTGTGCCTGGCTTGATCGTCGTTCCATCTTCCAATTTAATCGGTTGCATCATCTCGTCGAAGTCGAAGCTGGTTTTTGTGCCGTGCCAGTCGGCGCGGAGCTCCTCGGGGATAGGCTGCAGCATTCGGCCGAAGTTGAAGAGCGTAATCTCACGCGCACCGGCGAAAAGGGTCAGCCAGAGTTGTTCTGCGTAGCGGTCCATATATTGGATTGCCCCCGTATCGACCCAGCCGCCTCCGTTGCCGCCCGGCTTGATATTTTCCAGATAACGCATAATCAGATAGCTCTGGTATTGTTGAAGGTGCTGGTCGGTGTAAACAGGGTCTCTGGTTTCCGTACCGGCGTAGATTCCATCGAATATTTTTGGCTCGGTTTCGAGGTTGTAACCGCAACCCTGATAGTGTTCGTACCAGTTCGGGTACTTGATAACCATTTTTACTTTTGGATTAACCGCCTTGGCCGGATTGACTATAAGCTCTCGTGCTGCCTCGTCCATCAGTTCCAGACGGAATTGGGTCCAGCTTTTTTTGCCTTTGGCCTTTATGCAGGATTTGCACTTGCAGTTGGTAAAGAAAAAGTCGTCCAGTATGATTTCATCGAACAGCCGTGCAGTGTACTCGGCGACTTCCCTGGCTCTGCGTCTCTGCTCGGGATTGCTGTAGCAGAACGTCTTGAAGCGGTTACTCTCCATAATTGTGTAGGTGATACCGCCTGCCACTTCGATGCCTTTGCTTTCAAAGAATTTCTTTGCTTCGTTGATAGTTTCTTCGTCGACCAGGATTACGTCGCGGTGTGTCTCGAGGTAAATCTTATCTACTTTGACCTGCCTTGATATTATTTCCCAGTTTTCTTTAAGCCAGTTCGGCTCTGACATCATTTGCACGTTCTGGGCAGGTGCATAAATCGCCACTTTGAAATTTTCGTAACCCTCTGCAGGATAACCGGCAAAGGACAAAATTATAACGACCAAAGCCGCCAATCCGGACCTTCTTATATGTGTCTGCATAGTTTCACTCCATTTTATTGACGAGCTCTTTTTGTATATGCTTGAAGTAATGTATTATATTCTTTGCGGAAGTCTATAACAAAATCGGGGTTTTCCTGGTTGGTTTGCTCATCGCTTACACGGCAGTGAAAATTATGTATCGCCGCGTTTTACGTGGATGTTTGTTTTGTGATATCTTAACTACCCATTACAGCACCGACGTAATAGGATACTATATTGCCGACTGCGGCAACTATGAATGCATACTTCCACTTGAGCTGTGTAAATGTTTCCAGTTGAAACGCTTCAAGAGAGCTGATTAGCTTGATAAGAATTCCTTCGAGCCAGACAATCAGCATCTCTGCGACCAGCAGATTTGTAGCTGTGTCCAGAATAGGCTCAAAAATTGTCAGATAAATTCCTATGTTTCCCATAAACAGGGTGAGAAAAACGGGAACCGGAGACAGGTGAAAGAAGAACAGTAAAATTGTTATTATAGAGACTTCCAGTGTGAACGCGGAGCCGAGCACCATTATCTTTGTCGGGCTGGGGTAAACCACGGGATTGGCAAAGGCGATGCTCGCCGGATAAAGCAGCAGAAATAGAAAAAACCATTTTCTCATCTTCCTGCTCCACAATTATTGTTTTTTTTTAAGCTGCCGAGTCTCCCTTAAAGTTGCTAAATTCCCACTATTTACATTATACCACTTGGCCCTGAATAATCAAGAAAATTTCCTCTTTTTGGCAACGCAGCGCAACCGGTCATGAGCTTAGCCTGCGCCGAGCGCAGTCGAAGAGTAGGAAGTCTCGAGCAGGGCTGCCTTTAGTGCTGAGGTTTCATTTTCAGACTGAATTTATGCACCTGGTCATAATCCCTCCCCAAAGCCAGCCGTATTTGGCCCGTACTCAGATTGTACACTATAGACCACACCGTGAAGTCCAGTTTTGTGTTTTTCAACAGGTTCATAGCTTCATCCTGGGATATTTTTCCCTGCTTTTCTTCGAGTAGCTTCCAGGCCGTATCGTATCTTAGGCAATCGGGTTTCACTTCTTCGCAGAGAAGAAAGTTCGTTGAGACCTGCCAGGGATTTTCATCGCGGACAACGACCATCTGACCATCGATGTATTCTATGATTGCAGAATCTCCGGATGCATCAGCGATGTGAAAATGGTTGGGAACTACAAACTGCACGTTGTAATTTTTAATCAGTTCTATGGCTTCGTTTACATCC
The DNA here is from genome assembly GCA_964461285.1 of uncultured Pirellulales bacterium. GTDB lineage: Bacteria > Planctomycetota > Phycisphaerae > Sedimentisphaerales > Anaerobacaceae > CAZBWE01. The sequence continues at coordinate 793 of CAYWUO010000151.1, read as the reverse complement.
TTCGCATGGTCCAAAACAAGACGTAATACCTGGGATTGCAGCAGTGTTGGCTTGTTCGGGTCTTTGGGAATTTTTCTTTTGGGTACTGCGTTTTGTGAAATAGCTACTCCACACTCATTCATACCATCAATGGTTAAATACGGCGAGAACAATAGAATCGGACGTTTGCTCCAGGGTATTTCCTGTATGCCTTCAAGTCCTAAGTAGTACAGATCCACCATAGACACCGAGGCATATCCACCGGGGGGGTCGGTGAATAGCAGCAAAGATGACTTGTGCCGCCAATCCATATTTCTGCCGAAGACTGCATCGCTTTCGGGATTCAGCGCTGCAAAACTCGTGCATGCATCCGGGTTAACTTCTTTGTAGATTTTTTGAAAAACATCATTATCCATACCTATCTCGGCGAAGAGGTCAAACAGATATGTGCCGCGGTAGTGCATCACGTATAATGGGAAGTCGTCCACTTTTTCCAGTGATGCCAGCGTTGTCACCGGGCCGTATAAAACAACAGAAAGCAACAGTATTACTGCCGCCAGAAAAATACCCAGACCCAGCAGAACCTTTTTTGCACGCCTGTGTCTCTTTGTATTTTTAGATTTCATTTTGGCTGTATCTAAACGGTTAACAAGTGGATATTTCTGCTCGTTGCTTTTTTAGTCAGAATCTATATTATCAATTCTGAACACGAAGGAAAGGAAAAAGCCAAGCAGTTCTCAACTCGGCCTAACTTAAACGAACTCAAAACTGATTTTACGACCCTGGTGTCGGAGTTGCCGCCTGCCAGTTATTC
>CAYWUO010000150.1:0-5709 GCA_964461285.1 uncultured Pirellulales bacterium | reverse complement strand
TACCGGAGACTCAGGCGCTGATTTATTAATAGTAAGACGCAGGTCAAACCTATCGTTTATCAAATTCAGCAGTTCATACTTTGAAACAGCGCCAGAAAAAACATGAAATAAATCTTTTTTGAACCATTTATTATTTATAATTTCATCACATATTTTGGCGTATTGCCTGGTTGTGATTCCATTCCATTGATGATTTGTAAAACCTTTTACCTGCTTACCTTTCTGAGATTTCGCCCACTCAATCAAACTTGCATTTTTATGTATTTCCTCCCCGATAATGCTGGTTCTAATTACCATACAATTGCCAGGTTCCCCCAATGACTTCGTCTTTCCATAAGCATCTGTACAATCATGATGTGCACTTTCGTCATAATTACCTTCTCTTCCGGAAAAGACACAATCAGTCGTTATATGAATTAATTTATATCCTTTTTCGTCGCAATAATCAGCAAGCTCTCTTGGAAAAATAGAATTTATCTTTATTGAAGCAATGATATTTATATCGATAAACGGCTTAATGACACCAATGCAATTAATGATATAGTCACATTCGGGAATTGTATCAAGACTATTGGTTACAGAATCAAAATAAAACTTATTGATTCCATAAGAGACATCTTCATTTCTATATGACAGGTAAACATCCTGCTGGCCATACTTATCCAGAGAATAATTTCCAACAGCACTTCCCAGCATACCTGTACTGCCAAGAACAACAATTCTCATTTGTGCCTCCTTTTATCTATATTCGATATTCCAGATATTCCATTTGTCCCAGGGAAAACGGATGTCATCCTTTAAGCTCTGTTCTAAAGCCGAGGTAGAAAAGAACTGTATAATAGTATCTTCCTCCAAATTCATAAAACCATTAGCGTGATTCGGAGGTATCCATAAAACCCTGGGTGACTTAGAAGAAAGAATAAATTTTTGAACCTGCTCCGTCTCCAAATTGACCACTCCAATTAACGCAGTTCCTTTGGCCACATATTCATATTTGCCTTCTTTCTTGTGTCCGTGCCAGGCCCTGATAAAATTAACAGTATGATTTTCCACCTGATAAAATCTTTTTACACCCGAAAAGTCGAAATCATTAACAAAAGTTACTGTCCCTCTGTCGTCGACCGCCTTATCGCCTACCATAATTTTAACTTCTTCCATACTCTCTGTGCTCCTTCTAACACTAAATTAATGTTTATTCAGACCCTTTTCATACCACAATCATATATCACCAACTATATCATTCATCATCTGGATAATAAGCCCAATATCCTGACATATTTTTTTGCGTATAAGCCGCTGTGCTCGCATGCTGCAAGAGATGGTATTTTTTCTCTGACCACGGACCGATGTAGTATTCACCTAAAGGCAAGCCAGTACCAGCACCAACTAAGCCTGGTGGAGTCCTGTTGAAGTATTTACGCCACCATTTCTCAGAATAGAAGAGCGCGACATAGTCAGTTCCCACACACTCATCCGTGAATATATAACCCTGGTTCACCAAATATGGCCAGATGTATCTAACGCAAGTGTGCAAACTTGCCTCCAAATCAACGTCAATAAAAGCTAATAACACCGGAGAGTCCAATTTCGGAAGCGTATCTTTAAACCATCCTTTGATGAATTCACAACACTCAATAGCTCCATATCGCTTAATATTTGACTTAACCTCGTCAATAGACCCCAGGAAATCACCCTTTTTATAGTGTTTTGCTTCGCGGTCGTTTAATTCGCCTTCCGGAAGTCCTTCAAATGAATCATATATTTTCAACTTTCTACCAACAATTTTACAGACTAAAGAAAGATTGACAGCTGAACCACCTTTCCAGACCCCACATTCTATTACATCACCCACTATATCCGGCTGAGTTTCCAGTATTTTCAAAGCCATAGCCAAATGTGCCTTATATGAGGTGCCGCGGACATGCAGATTGTTGCAAAACATTTTTAAACCTAATCTGAATTTTTTAAATAAAGTCATTTTGTATTTTTTATGAATATTTTTTGAACTCAATATAAAAAGAATACTTATGGGCACGGAAAGAACATAGTATGCTTTCATAAACAGACGTAACATAATGTTCTCATATTCCTTTCAATTATTAGGATTGCACCATTTATCATATTTTAGTCTTATCCTTCTTATTGCGGCCAATTCAACAACGTCGAATATGTCCGCTTGGCGCATCTTGCCCAAGAAAAGGCCTTAGACCTCTCAAGGGCGCGTTTTTTCAAATTACTCCTGAGTTGATTATCATTCATATACTGACTCATCTTTAAGGCCAGGTCATTAATATCCCTGGAACGAAATTGCGCAGAACAACCTTGAAATATCTCCGGCAGTGGCGGCTTATCGGAGGAAATAATGACACAGCCGGAGGACATCGCTTCAATTGCGATATTCGGGCAAGCCTCCACCTCGGTAGCAATAACACACATACTGCAACGGCGATAGAGTGCCTGCATCGTCTCGGAAGATACATGGCCAACAGCAAATATTCTGTCACGACACTGAGAAATATCTATAGCTCTCTTAACAACCCTGCTGTAGAGAGCATTTGTTCCGGAGCCGGCAATAACAAGATTAAACCCATTACCAAGATTCTCCGCTGCCCGGTCAAAAGCCGCAATAACATCCTCGCAACGTCGATAGGGCTGTAACGAACCACAAGTCAGAACATAATCGCCTTTCAATCCCGAATCACCGAGTAAATTCTCATCAGCCTGGGAATCTCCATTAGAGCTAAATCTGCTGTCACGGCCGTGATAGATTCTTCGGATGCGACTTTCCGGAATGTTTAACCGGCTGACTAAAACTCCTTTCACATAATCCGAAACAGCAATAATGCGGTCAGCTACCTGCAGCGAACGCCTCGAGAAAAACATCATAAGCCGCTTCTGCAGTGCCAATCGCGGGTCATGTCGATAGCGATGGAACATGAAAGGGTCCATATTGCGAAACATCAACACCTGTTTCACGCCGGGTATTTTTCGACCAATTTGGTGAGGGGCAAAAAGGACATCAGCATTGTTTTCGTAAACAATGCGATGAATATTGCAATATTCCCACCACAATCGACGATACCCACCCAGCCGGGGACCATTAATCAATACACACTGCGACTCGGGAATTGACTGAAACAGGTGTTTCTGACTCTGGTGTCCTAAGACAATAAGGCGATGGCCGTTTGAAGATTCTTCGAATAACCTATTGAGTTCAGGCAGTAGATTCCGGATATACGAGACCGCCCCGCCACTACCAGCAGAAAGACAATTCATTAGAACATTTATAGGCTGACTCTCCTTAAAATTTCATAAAAGCTATAATTACCAATCTTTCACCTCATTCCCCAGAGAATTCTCAATGCCCCTCCAGTTTTGAGGAGGACGGAATTTCTCCTTCGTTGCCTTAATTAGAAAAGCTGGAGAAACATCTTCTCCATTAACACTGAGCCGCACATCTGCCACCTTCAGATTAGTGACAGGATAATCAGTAATATAAGGCGCAGCACCCACCAACGGAATTATATTTGGAGCAAATCCCATAGCCAAGCAGTTTATATAATCGGCTGCAAAGGGGTCGCTTGCAAAAAATAACCAGCCAAAAGACACAGGTTTTGGACTCAAAGGCCCCTCCCCCTCACCTGCTATAATTCCATCAGTAAGAACCAAATGTTTTCGTACAAATCCTTCAGTTAATGTCCCATCAGGCATAGCATGAGCAACACAGCGAGCAACATCCAAGGCCATACGCCAGCAGGTATCATTGCCTGGCCAAGACCCAAAAGTAATACCCCCTGCCTGACGTATTACCACAATGGCCAATTTTTCTGCAACTCTTTCCAGATTGGTAATTCTTGTTTCACTCTGAGACCATGTCCAGTCGCTGAATTTACTTACGAGACTTTGAACAGGCCTATAGGAAGGGAATTCATCTCCCCCAGACTTAGGTGAACCTTTCCTGTGATGCGCAAGACTCTGCTTCAGAGCGACGGCACCTACACATCCCTTAAGTGCACATGTAATTCCGACTTTTTCGTGGGTCTTTAATTTTGGTATGCTAATAATCAAGTCTGCAGATAATATTTTGGAGTTTAGTGCATAGATATGAATGCCATCACCCTGGAATTCCGTCGTTTCCCTGGGATTATATTGTGAAACTCGATACGAATGATTTCCATTAATCTGCTCTAACAAGCTTTTTTTACTCAAGTCAATAAATACCTTATGATTTAATCTCGTTTTTTGAGATGATCGCCAACCTAATTTGTTTTGGACAATTATGTGGCTTCGTAGGTCACAAGAGCTGACTTGTCCAGGAGCATAAGTTTCATAGAACTTCAATAGATGAACGGCTCCTGTATCTTTAAGAATACTATTCCAGTTCGCACTTTGCAGCGGGGCGTTTCCAAACTCAACTTTTCCTTTTGGACCTACGGCTTTTAAAGCATAATCAATTATAGGACGAATTACAGAAGCGTGAGTACATTTACCACGAAACGCCTCCAAAGACTCTTTCGGTCGACGTTCATAAACAAAATTACACAAGATAAAAACACGACCACCTGGAGTTAAATACTGACTAAAAGGATTCCATTCTGGCGTACCAAACCTTTCTGTGTCCAATTTAGCATTTGCCAAACACTGCCGTACGCCCCTGTATATACTATTCGGCCTTGAACTCCTGTGCGAAAATGTAAGTTCCGGGAAATCATCTGAAGGAGAATATGCATCATTACCATCAGGATAAACCGCGTCCTTGATACGGATACCAGAAACAAGCCCATTAAAAGAATTATCTGCCATTTTATAACTATTTTTTACAGGATAAAAATAAATGATAAAATATTTTTCACTAACGGCATAAAATCATAGGTGTTTTCCCTGCTATAGTTTGCTCCAGGTTATCCACAACTACAACTCTGGTCTGCTTGAAAACGGGAGCAATCTTACATAGTCGTTTTATGATTTCTTCTCTGCTCGCGTCAGACAAACTTCCTCGCAGCGTAATTTTCAGAGTCAAGCTATCCTTATCTTTAACCATTTGATATCCGGAAATGGCCTCATAATCTCGTACACAATGAGTAATTGCCTCCGAATGAATTTTTCTTCCCTCTTCAGCCTCAATGTAATCATTGCACCTGCCTAAAACTTTCGCAAATGAAGTTACACCTATAGTCGCTTCCTTGATTTCGATTTCATCACCAATCTCATATCTTATAAGCGGAAAACAGCGTGGGTACAAACTAGTCACGCGTAGCACTCGTCCTCCCCTTGGGCCTTTATCCACCGCCTCAAGAAAGTATGAAAGCCAGAAAACACGATATCCTCCCTTCGGTACTGTGTGAGCCATCAGACCTGTTTCAACACTTCCATACTCCATAGCCACAGGGACACCAAGCACACGATTTAATAGTACTTCAGTATCATCAAATGGAAATGCTTCAGCAGCACCAATAACGACTTTCAGGGACTTGGTGCTTAATAGAGCCTCGTTTTCATTTACACGAGCAAATCTATCTAAAGCTACACTATAACCGATTATATACTCGGACTTTGACTTTTCGAAAGACCGAGCAGCTTTGCGCATCGCATCATCCGAGAGATCATAAGCGGAAAATCGGGTGTATCCTGCAATACAATCTTTCAATATACGAATTCGTCCATTTATTTGACCTTTGATCCCTGTTCCAAGAAGATGGCTGTGTCCCC
>CAYWUO010000149.1:0-5926 GCA_964461285.1 uncultured Pirellulales bacterium | reverse complement strand
GACATCGCTCAAAACCGTCGGTGTTATCGTTTACACGATGCCTACACCGGCGCTGGAGCTTCGCAATATCGCAACCGGAGATTTGTTCGGCGGCCTCCAACGAGCCGACCGCCTTTGTCTTATAAACAAGAATATCCGCTGCATCAGCAGGGTGATTATCGAGCCGAGGTTTCGCTCGCTCGGCCTGGCGGTCCGGCTGGTCCGCGAGACGATGCCGATGCTCAACGCTCCAATTATCGAGGCGATGGCGGTGATGGGTATTGTAAATCCCTTCTTTGAAAAGGCCGGTATGCAGGCCTTTACCGCAAATACTCCCGCAAGATGCGTCCGGCTCATCGAGGCATTTGACCTTATCGGCATAGAAAAAGACCGGCTCATCGATGCTGATTTTGTTCAGCGAAAAGTCGACCGCCTGCCAAATCAAAAGGCCGAGTTTATCGAGTCCGAAATCAGAACCTTTCTGAGCAGCTACGGCAGGCGAAGGACAATGTCACCCGGTATCGAAATGTCAAGGTACGTACTGACAAAGCTCACCGACAGGCCCGTCTATTATATATGGCTAAACCCGAATTTAGAATTGAGAATTTAGAATTGAGAAAAATGACAAATCAAATTCAGTCAATCCCGCTGGCTCAGCTCAAACCTCATCCCGATAATCCCAACCGGATGAGCAAGGTGACATTTGCAAAGCTTCTCCGCAATATCAAGCAGACAGGCAGATATGAGCCGTTAATCGTCCGCCAAACAAAGGACAAGTGTCATATTTTTCCGAAAAGGTCACGCAATTACCCTAAAAACACGGATAGCAGTGACATTTCTCATCGAAACAAGTCACACTATACCCGTAAAACTACGGATAAAAGAGAAGATTTACACATAAATCCGCGAAATGACCGTAAAACTACGGGTAAAAACCCCATTTTTGAGATAATAAACGGGCATCATCGCTGGCTGGCCTTGAAGCAGCTCGGTAAAAGTCACGCCGATGTCATCGTCTGGGACGTTGACGATGGCCAGGTTGATGTCCTGCTTGCTACGCTGAATCGGCTGAGCGGTTGCGACGTGCTCGATAAAAAACTCGCCCTTCTAAAACGGCTGACCGAAAGAACCAGGCCCGCGGAGCTTGCAAAGCTGCTACCTCAAACGAAAAAGCAAATCGAAAAACTTATTCAGCTTAACTCTCAGCGATTATTGCTTTCCCGCCGAGGCATCAGCGAAGGCCCGGGCATTGCAAATCCGCTTGTCTTTTTCGTCAGCGACAGCCAGCAGCAGACAGTTGTGACCGCTATCGATAATGCCATGCAAAACGAAAAGTCACTCGCCGGTGACGCCGGTACCAAAGCTGCGAGACGGGCAGCGGCGCTATCTGTAATCTGTAAGAGCTATCTCGACAATGTAAAAAAGGAGCGGGCAGATGCCTGAAAAAAATAAAAAGACCCGGAAGTCCGCAGGACGCCTTACGAAGGAATTATATCTGAAGGTCCCATACCATATACTCAATATATCAGGTCTGTCATCGGCCGAAAAGAACCTTCTCGCACACATCTACAGCTTCGGCGCCAAAGGGTGCTGGCAGAGTAACAAAACACTCGCTGAAATATTTATGACTTCAAAATCAAGCATCTCAAGGAAAATCAAAAAGATTCGCTCATATATCTATGTCAAATCGCCTAAAGGTTACTACCGTACAATCTGGGCAAAGTCACATCCGGATGTTTGCCCACGCTCCTGTCTTTCGACAGGAAGACCCGGAGGCAAAAATGCACAGGCACCTGCGCAAAACGGTTCGCCCGACTTGCGCAAATCTGCGATTCGACTTACTCATAAATGCGCAACTACTAATAACAATACTATAAAAGAGAATAATAAAGATATTAGCGCAACGCCTTCGCCTTTGCCTGCCCACGGGCAGGCTCCGGCGTTGCTTACCGAGCGGAAAAAACAAATCAAGGTCGACTTAGAGCAATTCAAGCAGAAATTCGGAATAGGAAAAAAGAAATTCAAACCACTGCCGGTACAGGAATTCGAGAGATGCAGGGCCGCACAAATCAAAGCAATAAGCCTGTTATGTGATAAGGAGAAATAAAATGTCAAAAGGAATGAAAAAGATACCGTTAACGCAGGGCAAAGTCGCCGTTGTCGATGAGGAAGATTACGCCGAGCTTTTCAAACACAAATGGCATGCTTCGCAGGGAGGCAGAACCGCCTACGCCAAAAGGGACACTCGCAAAGGCGGAGTAAGACGAACGCATTATATGCACAGGGAGATTATGAATCCGCTGCCGAGTCTTGAGATTCATCACATCAATCACAACGGCCTGGACAATCGAAAGAGCAACCTGTGCATCTGCACGAAAAGCCGGAACAGCCAAAGCCAGATTCCACAAAAAAACCGTTCATCACGGTATAAAGGCGTCAGCCGCCATAAACAAAACGGCAAATGGAGTTCTGCAATATGTCATAACAGGAGGCGTTTTTACCTGGGCGTTTTTTCATCGCAGGTTCGGGCAGCCAAGGCCTATGACGACAAGGCCGTCGAGCTGTTCGGTGATTTTGCATACCCGAATTTTCCACATCGGCTCGAAAGAAGAAATATCCGGCAGTGGCTCATCGCTACGGCCGGAAGGGTCTTTGCGGTGACATTTATCAGGCGCTCCGATGGCCAGGAGAAGACCATCTGCGCACGCATCGGCGTTCGAGTGAACCAGAAGGCAAAGATGCTACGCTATAATCCTCGCGGCAAGAAGCTGGTTCTCGTCTTCGATATGGCCGAGCAAAAGTACAAGAGCATACCAATCGAAGGCATCGAAGCTATCACTTATCGCGGAAAACATTACAGAGTAGATTAGAAATTTTCAGGGAGTAATCGATGACTAAACATAAGAAACTCAGCAGAAAGCAATTGGCAGTTCTCGATGAGATATTTCTCGGCGAGAATGATGAGCAGCAGGTGCTGGATAAATGCAAGGTCAAAAGAAGCGAGTATTATCGCTGGCTGACCGACGAAAATTTTGCAGAGCAGTTCGACCGCCGGATTGCCGCTGCATATCGGCAGAGCTCCGCTATTGTCGCCCGCTACGCAACCTTAGCCGCCGCCAAGCTAGTTGATCTGACCGATTCATCCAGCCCCGAGACCAGCCGCAAGGCCTGCCTCGATATCATCTCGCGCCAGCCGGCAGAGCAACGAAGGATGACGGACGACGGACGACAGACGACGGAGGAAAGGCGACTGTTATCGCCCGAAACCGCAAGCAAAATCCTCGAACTCCTCGCACAGGAGAAAAACGATGAAAAGCAGTAAAAACAAACAAAACTCAACAACCTTACTTGTACGCCTGAGGCGTATTAAACTTTTTGCCCAATATCTTTAATAAGAATCCGACAATTAAACTAAAGCTTAATAAGATGTAAGCTATTTATTATCATGTAGTTATGGACAATAAAAGGTATAAACGGCATAATTTTCTATATAATCGGCTTGACTTATTAAAGATTTTAGCTATTATCTTTAATAAGATTTGAATAATTAAACGAAAGTATAATAAGGATGAAAGACAGCGATTTCACAGACAAACGTACCGGCGAGCTTGTTCCAACGATACAGGGCCAGCCGGCCTTTGTGCCGAGCGACCTTCCGGCTGAGCTAAGACTGACAAAGGAATTGGTTTCAATTTTATCCGAGGCCAGCCTGGCGATAGGCCGACTGCAGGGAGTGGGCTTGAATCTTCCGAATCCGGACCTGCTGATAACTCCTTTTGTCAGAAGGGAAGCTGAGATATCCAGCAGAATCGAAGGTACTCAGGCCAGCTTCGAGCAGCTATATCTTTTCGAGGTCCAGCCTCGAAGCGCTGAATCGAAGGCGCCCGATGTAAAAGAGGTTCATAACTATGTAAATGCTCTTGAGTACGGAATGCAGAAACTAAAAGAGCTGCCTGTGTGCCTGCGGTTGATAAAAGAGCTTCACGAGATTCTGCTCAAAGATGTCCGCGGCGAGAAAAAAACACCCGGGCAATTTAGAAAAGTTCAAAACTGGATTGGCCCTTTAGGCACACCTGTCGAGCAGGCAAGCTACGTTCCTCCTCCGCCTGGGCAGATGTTACAAACGCTCGATGCATTCGAGAGATTCGTAAATGCACCGCTCGGCAATCTGCCAGTTCTCATCTGGCTTGCGATGATTCACTATCAGTTCGAGGCCATACATCCTTTCCTTGACGGCAACGGAAGAATCGGAAGATTGTTAATAACATTACTTTTGTATGTGAAAGGCGTACTGGACAAGCCCCTGTTGTATCTTAGCGCATATTTCGAACGCAACCGCAGGCAGTACTATGAGCTTCTGCTTCGAGTCAGCACGCACGGCCAATGGAACGAATGGACACAGTATTTTCTTCGGGGAATCACTGAGCAGTCGAATGACGCATTTGCCAAGGCAAGCCAGCTTATGGATCTGCAGCAGAAGTATCATGAGATAGTTCATACCGCCAAAGGTTCTGCTCTGCAAATCCGGCTCGTTGATATTCTCATCGAAAGACCTGTTATAACAGCGGGATACGTAAAAAATTCTCTTGGTATTACATATCCAGCTGCGCAACACAATATCGACAAGCTCGTCAAAGCAGGAATCCTGAAGGAAGTTACCGGAGCCAAACGCAATAAAGTCTTCGTAGCCGAGAAGGTCCTGGAGATTATTAACAAACCTTTTGCTACGTAGCGATGTTTTTGGAGGATAGATGATGTCTTGCAAATCGATGGAGATATAAAATGAAAAGCAGCGGCCTGTCAAGCCGGAAAATCCTTGCAATTTCAGGCCGAATCAGGTATGATAAAATCTGTTTCAGAGGGGGGTAGACAGTTCTGCTTAGTCAGCCTGCCCCCGGAAAGATAAGGATGCAAATGAAAACAAAAATTATTCTGGCAATTTCATTTCTGGCAGTATTCGCCGGTGCTTCTCTGGCGGACTGGGCTGACTTTATAATACCGGCCCAGCAGGATGCCGATTCGCTCATAGCAATAGAGAATGAGCCGATTGGCATCGACAGTAACCGAATCACGGCAGTTGCAGATAAGTTCTATAAAGACGGCCAGAGAATAAAAATACTCGGAGTGAATTTCTCCTTCGCCGGCAGCTTCCCGAGCCATACCGATGCAGCCGTCTCAGCCGGGCGCCTTGCAGCCGCTGGAATAAATTCCGTCCGCTGTCATCACATGGACACATCCAAATATCCCAACGGCCTCTGGCATCCTTCGACCGGAGCAACTATATACAGCATTGCGATGGAACGCCTGGATTACTATATCAACGAGCTGGCCAACAACGGTATCTATATCAACCTGAACCTGCACGTCGGCCGCGAGCACGGCCAGTACTTAGGCCTGCCCGAGCCCAATACAGATTACGACAAGATTGTCGGTATCTTCACGCCGGCTCTTGTCCAGGCCCAGAAGGACTTCGCAGAAGAAATGCTCAATCACTACAATCCCTATCGCGGCGTGCATTACGCTGACGACCATGCTATCGCGTTCGTCGAGATTACAAACGAGGACAGCTTTTTTATGTGGGGTTCGATGGACACACTTCGAAACCTGCCGACCTACTACGCCGATATCCTGCAGCAGATGTATAACGACTGGCTCAGCGACGAATACACCGATACGAATAATTTGAGAGATTACTGGAACAGCAACGTTGACCCGCCGGGCGAAAATGTCCTGACGAGCTTCGACGACCACTTCAACGACCCCGGTGTCGACCCCGACGACAAATGGTATCTCGAAGAGCACGAGGGTTGCGATGCGACATTTGCACTCGGCAATTATTTATCGACTCCCTGCGCCAAATTTACAATAAACGTAACGGACGATACCGACTGGCATCTGCAACTCAGGCAAAGCAACCTGCAAATCGTGCAAGGCCAGTATTACACTC
>CAYWUO010000148.1:0-5991 GCA_964461285.1 uncultured Pirellulales bacterium | reverse complement strand
CGTTCCTGATACTGCCGGAAAGCAACTGCTCAAGCCCTGCCTTTATGCCGGTAAGTCTTTCCACCGCTTCATTTCGAGTTATAAATTCGATATCCTCGCCGCTGAAATCCAGGCCCGCTTCGATTAAGCTAAGACAATCCATCAGCTCCGACTGTATTTTTTTTGTCGTTTCAGCCAATCGTCCGCTTAGAAGCTTCTCGGCAGCAGCTAATTGAAACGCATTGGAGCTTACCACGACTTCGTTCACCGCCTCTGCCTGGGCCAGGTCAATCTTGCCGGCCAGATATGCCCGCGCGGTAAATTCGCCCGGCCCAGCCATTCGAAGACCTCGGCCAAAAAAGTTACCCATCAATGCCTCGGTAACAACCGTGTTTGTATAGATATGAAATTCGGCAACGTCCTCGCCCGTATAAGAGCGCGGGCCAAAAGTAAGATACAGTCTCCCATCAACCTTTAGCTCGTCATCAACTGCTACACTTCCCGCAATCAGGCCGTTTGTTTTATGGGGAATACTCGGACTGAAAATCTGTTCACAGATTCCGGCCGTCCTTGGCCCGGTTATGCGAATTATCACTGCCTCCTGTGAACCGGGTGAGCTAACCGCAACAATCGTATCGTTCAGGTCATACATCTCATCGTAACACGGCCAAGATGGCCGTGTTATCACGGATTTGAAGCCCGTGATACGCTTACATCTTATAGAAGGGCTTGGGTTTTTTCTTTTTGACTTTGCCGCCGGTCTTACTCGTTGCAGCAACCAGGCCCTTTGATTCTGATTCATCCCTTTCGCTGATGTGTTTGCGAATGAAGTACTGCTCGAAAACGCCGGCAAATGTACTGGCCATAATATACAAATTCACCCCCGACGGCGCTTTGTATAACATCAGCGGGAACATCAACGGCAGCATAATCATCATCATTTTCTGCTGCTGAGCAACCTGTGGGTTCGACGCCGCTGACGCCTGAGAAGGCATCAGTTTCTGCTGCAGATAGAACGCAACACCCATTAAAAGCGGTAGTAAATTCAGCGATTCTATCTTCCAGCCCAGCAGCGGTATTGTAATCGTTGAGAACCTGACCAAAGCATCCGGAACCGAAAGGTCGGTAATCCAGACCGGCAAAAATTCAGCCCCTCGAAGGTCGATACTGGCATACACGGCACTCCATAATGCAATCCAGATAGGCATCTGCACAAACATCGGAAGAAAACCGATAATCGGTGAGGCGCCCTGCTCTTTGTAAAGTGCCATAATATGTTTGTTCATCTCGGTCTTGTTATTGGCGTATTTTTTCTTTATCTCCTCGGCCTTGGGGGCGAGCTTGCTCATCTTACTCATCGAGACCTGGCTCTTTTTGGTAATCGGGTGCATAATCAGACGCATCAGAAACACTAATATGATAATGACCACCCCGTAATTTGGGATAAAGTCGTGCATCCATTTCATTATCGCCAATATCCCAAAGGCCAGCGGGCTTATAATGCTCGTCGGGCAACAACAAGCCAGAAAATCTATCACCTGCACAAAACCCAGCTCGCTGTACAGTGCGTTTTTATCGAAGACACTTTTATCCTTGGGCCCGACATACAGTTGAAAGTTATATATTTTTTCGCTGCCTGTTAAACCACTTTGCGCCAGTGTATATGGAGCCATTTTCAAGTCCAGTCCGACCGTTTCGTCACCGCTGTTTGCTTTGTCATCATCATCAGGATTGTAGAAGCTGGCTATTCTATCCGTCATCCAGTCACAATAGTCTTTGCCCTTCTCCGGCTCAGGCACAAGTATCGCTGCAAAATACTTGCTGACCGCTGCGACCCACAGAAATTTCTCTCCCGGTTGCTCAAGACGTCTATCGTCAATGGTTTTTGCTTTGAGCAGTTTTTTCTTATCAAGTCTTACGCTGGTAATCTGGCCCTGCGAATTTCTAAAGCCGGCAATAGCTTTCCTCATATCGGACCTGACTGCCTCTCTGCCGAGCCCCGTCGGTCCTGCCATACTAAATTGATATTTCAGCTCACTATCAGCAAGGTTTTCAACTGCTATGCTGCAATCAAAAAGATAACTGCCCGGGCTGACCTTGTAAGTCTTCAATAATTTCAATACCGGCTCACCAGCCGATGTCTTGATAACCGCTTCAAACCGGGCCGTTTGAGAGCCGTCTTCAGCTGTTTCTTTACCGAGATTCTTGAAGTGCAAATCCTGCAGCGACAACTGCAGCTTCTCCTGAACAAATAGAAACTCTTTGTTCGCCATCGACAAAATCTCATCGCCATTTGCTTGTTCCACAGGAGAAAGAATCACTAACGGCTGAGGATTTTTATAATCGCGGTCATCAAATCCGCTGAATGTGGCTTTCCTTATCGCCGCCCCTTTGGTGCTCAACTCCAATTCGTACATAAAACCGCTGGCAGGCACGATCGAGCCGAGCGAAACAGCCTCAGCATTACCTCCATAGGCCCCGAAAGTCGTAACGGCAGACATCTGCAGATAGTCTTTGCTTTCGGCAGGTGCTTTTTGTCCTTCCGGCTTTTCGTCAGGCATTGTTTTCTGCAAAAGGATACAGGCCTGTCCGGCGGACTGGTCCGTTTCAAAAACTCCGGATTCAACGACAAGCCAGCCACAAAAAACAAAAAAACAAATTACAATAAAAAAAACTAAATATCGCATGTAATCTCTCGTCCTTCGTCTCTCGTCATTCGTCCATCGCCACAGATGCTTAGGACAGAATCACGAGACATAAATTTACCTTCCGTCCCGCAGCCTATCGGCGTGGAAGTTGTCCAGCTCGTCGATTGCCTTTATCTTTTTCATAGTCTTTTCAAAATCGTATTCCAGCCGGACAAAGTGAACCTTGTTCTCATCCACATAAACATAGCTTGCCCGCCTGTCCTTGTCTCTCGGCTGTCCGACAGAGCCGATGTTGATTATTGCTTTCTCGTTATCGATAATCGGATAGACTTTGCCTAATTCATTCGGCGGATAGAAATCCGGCTCATCGAGAAACACTCCGGGCATATGCGTATGGCCGACAAAGCATATATGTGTGACCCGTTCGAAAAGCAGACGAACCTTCAACGGATTGGTATAAACATCATCAGGAAAGATATATTCATTAATCGGCCTTCTCGGCGAAGCATGTACAAAATCCATTATTACCATACTTGTTCCAAGCTTGCTTTTGAGCGTCTTTCTCATCGTCAAATTACCTAAAAAGCTCCATCGCATGTCACAATTCGGCTTGTCCGTACTTGTTTCCATAACCTCGCGTGTCCAGAAACTTGCCTGCTCTGCCGCATAGTTGAAATTAGTCGGCTCATAAAAAACCGCATAATCGTGATTGCCCAGAACGCACCACCGGGTCTTTCTTATAATCAGGTCGAGGCACTCTCTCGGATTCGGGCCGTAACCGACCACGTCGCCCAGGCAATAAATAGTCTCTATGCCGCGCTTCTTAATATCCGCCAAAACCGTGGTTAAGGCCTCAAGATTGGAATGTATATCGCTCAGAATCGCAAACATACGCCTTCTCTAACAAACCCTGTATTATTGTAAACGCTATCTTATAGCAAAAATACCCTGAGAATTCCAGAATATTTATTGGCATTTGCAGAAAACAAGATAGGGCCTATTGAGCCCAACAGTGGCAAAAAAGACGATTGTCTTTAGCCGGCGATGCGGATATAATACTCCATACGCAATATGAATAACACGATACAAGATACGAATATGATGGATATAACTCTTCTTGAGACCCGCGGACTCGTAAAGAAGTACTCCGGCCGCGTGGTTGTCAATCAAATATCCATCACAATCGGTCAGCGCACGATAGTCGGGCTTCTGGGCAGAAACGGGGCCGGTAAAACAACAACCTTTAGAATGATTATAGGAATGGTTACACCCAACAGCGGCTCTGTTGTCTTTCAGGGCCACGATATCACAAAGCTGCCGATGTACAAAAGGGCACGTCTGGGCATCGGCTATCTCTCACAGGAGCCGAGCATCTTTCAGCGCCTCAGCGTACGCGACAACCTCAATGCGATTCTGGAAACGATGTCCTACACCCGCGCCGAGCGAAACCGCACGGCTGATATGCTCATTGAGCGCTTTGCTCTCGGGGAAGTCGCCAACAGTCAGGGTCGATTTCTCTCCGGCGGCGAGCGAAGAAAACTTGAAATCGCGCGCGCTATGATAACAAATCCGTCATTGGTTCTTTTGGATGAGCCCTTTAGCGGCGTTGACCCTATTGCCGTTGAGGACCTGCAGCACGAAATCCGCCGGCTCGTTGCCTCCGGAGTCAGCATTCTCGTTACCGACCATAATGTCGAAAGGACGCTTGAGGTCGTTGATAAGGCCTACATAATCGACCACGGCAGGGTAATCGGGGCCGGCACACCGGCAGAAATCGTCCGCAATGAGACCGTCAGAAAGCACTATCTCGGCAATATCTTCTCCGGTACAGAATTCGACAATACGAAACGCCAGATATAAATACACAATAAAACTGCGATAGCAAGGTATACGAAAATGATAGATATTAACAAATGTCAAATCACGCATTATCCGGCTGATGTTCTGGCTGGGCCAGCCCAGCCGGTTGAGGAAATCAACGATAATATCCGCCAGTTTATAGAGAAAATGACAGATATTATGCTGAAAAATAAAGGCATCGGCCTGGCGGCGCCGCAGGCAGGCGTGCCGTTGAGACTTTTTATCATCTCGCTTGAAGGCAGCAAAGATACAGTCAAAGTCTATATCAATCCAACCGTCACGCCGGATGGAGAGCTTACGGAATTTGACGAAGGATGCCTCTCTGTACCGGGCATCTACACCAAAATACGACGATATAAAAAATGCAAAGTAACTGCTACCGACATTAACGGCAATGAGTTTACAGAAGAGGGCCAGGGCCTGTATGCAAGGGCACTTCAGCACGAGTACGACCACATCGAGGGAATGACCATCGTTAACCGTATGAGCCAGGTATCTAAAATCTCACACCGAAAACAGATAAAAAAACTTGTAGAAGAACACAAGAACAAAAGTTAGATTTAAGTTCGAGAATCGAAAGTTAAATGCTATGAGGATAGTGTACCTCGGCAGTGGCGAATTCGGCCTTGAGTGTCTAAATGCACTGGTACAATCGAGCCATAGTCTCGACTTCATCGTAACGCAGCCTCCTCGCCAGGCAGGAAGAGGAAGAAAACCAACTCCCACACCGGTAGCCGTCTGGGCGGATGCACATTCGATTCCTTTTGTCGAAACAGATGACGTGAACACTCCGCAAATGCTCCAGAAGATAGCAAAATATAAGCCGGATTTAATTGTTGTCGTTGCATTCGGCCAGAAAATCGGCAATGAATTAATAAACCTGCCGCCCAACGGCTCTATTAACGTCCACGCCTCTTTGCTTCCGAAGTATCGCGGGGCAGCGCCGATAAACTGGGCAATAATAAAAGGCGAAAGCCGAACCGGCATCAGCATAATCGCCTTAGCCGAAAAAATGGACGCCGGTGACATCCTGGGCCAAAATGCGACAGACATAATTCCTGATGAAACAGCAGACGAGCTTCACGACCGGCTCGCAATATTGGCAGCTCCATTATTGCCGGAAACTCTCGATAAAATTGCAGATGGTACCGTAATCTACACCAAGCAGGACCATTCAAAAGCAACGCTTGCACCAAAATTAAAAAAATCTGACGGTTTTTTGGACTTTAACGAATCAGCCGAGCAGCTCCAGAGAAAGATACTCGGCCTCTGGCTCTGGCCGGGCGCTGCTGCAAATTACACCTCAAAAGAAACCTCGAAATCCCAGCGGGTAACAATAGCACAAGTTCACTTAGTCGAAACACCAAGCCCAGCCGACCTGTCAGCAGGAACGCTCGATGAGAATCTTAATGTGATTTGTGGCCAGGACGCTCTTAAGATTACGAAAATCAAACCAGCCGGCTCTGCCCTTATGAACTTCAAAGATTTCGTCAACGGCCATCAC
>CAYWUO010000147.1:0-6001 GCA_964461285.1 uncultured Pirellulales bacterium | reverse complement strand
TGCCGAAAATTTCTACAAACTTTTTCGGCTCATTCGCCGCCTCGTAAAGCTCCAGTCCAAATTCAAACGGCACAACCTCATCGTCCCTGCTGTAAATCAGCATGACCGGACAATGAATATCCTTGATATAATCGATTGTCCTGTAGCTGAAACTTGCAAACCACCTTACGGGCATATAAGGATAAAATTTCCTGCCGATGTCAGCATAAGATGTAAAAGTGCTCTCAATAACCAGGGCCCTGGCCCTGACCTTACTTGCGAGGTATGCAGCGATACTACCTCCCAGGGACCTGCCAAAGACGATAATGTTGTCCGGCGGTATCTTTTTTTCTTCGGTCAGCCATTTGTACGCTGCCTCAACATCCAGATATGTTCCCTCTTCGCCGGGCTTGCCGTGACTGTGACCGTAGCCGCGGTAATCAAAAATAAAGCAATTCAATCCCAGATTATAAAAGATATTTATACTGTCCAGACGATGCATCATATTGCCGCCGTTACCATGACAAAACAGCACCGTAAACTGCGCATTTCCAGACGGAACATACCAACCACTCAATCTCAAGCCATCATCGCTTTCGAAGACTACATCTTCAAATTCCAGGTCTAATTCAGCCGGCGTATAGGTAACTTCCCGCACCGGGCTGTACAAAAACTTCGGCTGCATAATGTAAAGTATCACCCCCAGGCCCGAATAGGCGATAAATAATACTACACCAATATATATCAGCATCGAAATCATAGGGCTAAATCCCATATTAATAATTGTTACAGTGAATGTTCAGTATTTTAATTTGCTCGAAATTATAAAACAAGCTACAATTTCGATATGATTAAAAGAAGGAGAACAAAAACAGTTAAGGTTGGCCGGGTTATAATCGGCTCATCTGCTGCTGTTGTCGTACAATCGATGACGAAAGTGCCGACCACGGATATTAACCTCTGCGTAAGGCAGGTAAACCAACTCGCCCAGGCCGGC
The DNA here is from genome assembly GCA_964461285.1 of uncultured Pirellulales bacterium. Classification (GTDB taxonomy): domain Bacteria; phylum Planctomycetota; class Phycisphaerae; order Sedimentisphaerales; family Anaerobacaceae; genus CAZBWE01. The sequence goes on along the minus strand of CAYWUO010000147.1, from coordinate 5,025 downwards.
TGCCGGCTGGTAAGAATCGCCGTTCCGAGACGGGCTGACACGGCGGCGTTTGCAAAAATAGTGCAGAAGGTAATAGTCCCGTTAATCGCCGACGTTCATTTCAGCCCCAGCCGGGCCATTGAAGCGATAGAAGCCGGTGCCGCCAAAATACGGCTCAACCCCGGTAACATAAAAAATCGAAGAGACATCCATCGAATCATAGATGCAGCCAAGCTGCACAAAGTCGCTATACGCATCGGCGTTAACGAAGCCAGCATCAGGGACCTTAAAAAGCAGGATGTCCCGCCGACAAAACGCACCGCTTTGATGTTGAAAGAAATGAAGAAATATGTACGAATTTTCGAAGGCCGCGGCTTCACGCAATTGGTTCTAAGCGCAAAAAGCCGTGATACTTTAAGAACAATTGAAGTCAACCGCAAAATTGCAGAGGCCTTCGATTATCCAATCCACCTCGGCCTGACCCATGCAGGTCTGCCCGAAGATGCACAAATATCCTCGGCTGTTGCTATAGGAACGCTCCTGGCAGAAGGTATTGGCGACACTATCAGAGTAAGTGTCGCAGGTGACCCCATCATGGAAACCGAAATTGCAAAACAGATTTTAATGGCACTCGGCCTTTACGAACGTTCGACTGTGGAACTTATAGTCTGTCCGACCTGCGGTCGGGCGGAAATTGACGTAATCAAACTGGCCCGCCAGGTCAAAAAGACGATTGCCAAAATTAATAAACCACTGCGTATAGCCGTAATGGGTTGTATTGTCAACGGACCCGGCGAAGCCAAAGATGCTGATTTGGCCGTCTGCGCCGCAAAAAATAAGGGCTTTATCTATAAAAACGGGCGGAAAATCGCAACAGTACCTGAAAACAAAATCATCCCGATATTACTGAAAGAACTACAAAAACTGTAACATTATGGAAACAAACGAGAGACTATCAGATACATCCAGCGAACCATTGAAGACAACAATCAGACGATTTTGCATCGTTGTAATCTTCGGCATCGCCTTTGCATACATCGAATCGGCCGTCGTTGTCTATCTGCGAACAATCTTCCATCCCAACGGTTTCATCTTTCCCTTAATCAATTTCGGAATCGAGCCGCTCTGGACACCGCTGTTGACAATTGAAATCGGCAGAGAAGCCGCCACACTGATTTTAATCCTTACCGGTGCATGGCTGTTCGGCAAAAACCGCTATCAGAGGTTTGCTTACTTCGCGACCATATTCGCTGCCTGGGATATCTTCTATTACGTCTGGCTTAAGATTCTCATTAACTGGCCCAGCTCAATTACGGATTGGGACATTTTATTTCTTATACCGAGTACCTGGGCTGGTCCTGTTTTAGCGCCGATGCTTATCTCATTTACCCTGCTGTTATTTGCCGTAATAATACTTTACATAGACTCCTGCGGCAGAAGCCTTAAAGTAACGCTGATTGAGTGGCTCGGTTTTGTCCTCGCCGGCCTTGTTGTAGTCGTATCTTTCTGCATTGCCGGCCTGCACATTACTAAAATCGACTTTCAATCACATTTCTACTGGTGGATATTCGCGACCGGAAATGCTCTTGCTGTCGCCGTATTTACAAAATGCCTCCTGAAGTCTAAATAGCGCACCTAATCCCACAATTGAAAAAAACCAAAGACCCATACTTTGAGTCTTTGGCCTTATGCTTTAGGTATAATATCTGTAACTTCAGTCGTCTTTAACTTTCATCGCTCTGCGATGTACTTACACCAGCCGGCTTTCCATATGACACCTGCCGAGCTGCTCTGTTTCTTTCCTGCACAAATCCCTCAAATTTGCCAAATATCATCTTGCCAGCCGAGGTCTGAAGTGAACTGGTAATGCTAATGAGGACGTCTTGTCCAATTTTGTTACGAGCACCTTCAACAACAACCATTGTCCCATCAGCCAGATAACCAATACCCTGCTCCGCCTCTTCGCCGGTCTTTATGATTTTAACTTCCATAGCCTCGCCCGGCAAAGCAACTACCTTTAGCGAATTGGCCAAATCGTTTATATTTACTACATCAACCTCACGAACCTGTGCAACCTTGCTAAGGTTATAGTCGGTCGTAGCAAGGCGCCCGTTGCAGGCCTTGGTAAACAGCACCAATTTCTGGTCAACCCCTTTGACCTCCTCAACCTCCGGAATCGCAGCGGTGTCATCAATCTCCACGTCAATAACAGGGTTCATTTGCATCTTATTAAGTATATCAAGTCCCCTCCTGCCTCGGTTACGCTTGAGCTTGTCAGCCGAATCTGCTATCAATTGCAGCTCATTGAGAACAAAACGCGGAACAATCAATGGAGCATCAAACATTTTGCTCTGGCATAAATCCACAATCCGCCCGTCGATAATCACCGACGTATCCAAAACCAACGGCCTTGAACCTTTTGTTTGTTTGGCAAAATGAACATAAGGAACCACAAAACGCACGTCATCCTTGGTCCGCATCACAACACTGACAGTTAAAAAACATATACAAATCCCCATCATCCACTTGATAGCCTGAAGTGATATCGGGCTTAATCGAAGTAAATATATCTCGTCTACCAGGTCGATAATCTGTACCACGCCCCAGCTGAAAAACATGCCCACTAAAAGTCCAAAAAACACACCCGCCAGCGCTGCCAAAGACTTCTTCGGGGTAAAAACATCAACTATAAGTGTTATCAACGCCAGTACCGCACCGCTCATAAGAATTACATAAAAGTTTCTCCTGCCTTGCTCGCCTGCAATCGGATCCGCGCTTAAGTTAAGAATTAAAACTGCGATAATCATCACAAAAAATATGAATCTGAACATCCAGACTAACATAGCTATTAACCTCCAAATTATGACATAGTCTTTTATTTATAATATCGGCTATTGTACAGTGCATACATATTAATATCAATAATTTCATTTCCGCCGTTATAAATAATTTATCCTCCGCTGTTATCTTAAGTTCAACCTGAATCCCCCATAATACGATAAAACAAGCCATAAAAACAACCGGGGCCTATATCGTTTAACGATATAGGCCCCGAAAAGATGCAAACTCATTGGCCAGCCAATACGTTTACTTTTTTACGTATTAGCGTCTCTTGCGAATCAGAGCCAAACCACCCAAACCTAACAGGGCAATTGTCGTCGGCTCAGGAGTCAAGACCGCATGGTCGATAATCCATTCCTGGTCACCTTCAACGTCTGTCCATCCGCACAACACTAACTCGAGGTACGAATAATTAGGATCGCCAGTAATAGGATCTTCCCATTTTTTGAACTCTTCATTCCACGGGTCGCCATCAAAAAGATAAGCATAGCTGATTGACATGTGATACGTGCCACCTGCAACAGGATCCACATCAACCTGTCCTAAGGTTCCCCAACCGGCGGGATTGCCATCTGAATTGAGAATTAACTGGAGATTGGCACCATTACCTTCTACAGCACCAGCAAAAGGATTTACAAGTATGTCCATTTCGAACGTATCGTTGGCGAAGAATGCCTCTTCCAGAGTAAGGCCGGAATTACCAAGACCAAATCTCTGAGGATCCGGAAGCCTAAGCTCCATCAACTTTTGCCAACCTGTTGGAGCAACCACCTTGAGACTGTAAAAGTCCAATGGTGTCCCTTCGGTAGCATTGGCTACATAGCCAATCATGACGCCAGGGCTGATTGTGGTCCAGCCGTCATAATCACCTGTGGCTTGCCAGCCGTTGACTGAGCCGGGCATTTCCCAGTTGCCTAACAGAAAATGGCCATCGTGACACACATCACCCTGGAAATTTATGCCGCTGCCTTCCCACCTTTCGCCGTAACTGATGGACGCCAGGGCCAATACTAAAACAAAAGTTATTAACTTTTTACTCATAATACTCCTCCTCTTTCAAATAAAAACATTGCTCCGGCTACAAGCCGAAACAAACCAGTTGCTCTCGACAAGCATACAAACCTTCGATAACCGGTTTTGCCTGTCTCAAACAACAATACAACAAAACAAGCAACAAAGCTCTTCACCAACCCCGTGCCTGTTAAAGAACTCTTTTGGAACTTGGTCTTTACCTCCTCCGTGGTGAAGCTCAAGTCTGAACTTCTGGTTGAAATGCCATCACTCTATAGCTCATCAACCTCACTCCATAATACATATTTATCTCAACTTAACTTGCCTATTTATACCATATTGGCTATGTTCTCGTCAAGAAAAAAGTTGCAAAATTACAGGAAATTTTGGGTCACAAAGATATAAGATACACAAGTTCTGCATGTACAAGCACTTAGAATGCTGATTTGTGGAATATCACCTGAAAAACCTCTTGCAACTTTTATTTTTCATCTTCCCTATAGCCACTTTGTCCCGGTTATATACAAAACAAAAATTTACCCGGTTCATCCTCAAAAAACTACGAAGATAGTAGCCAAGCAGGTAGCTACCTACACCTAATCCTCGTCCCCATTTACTTGTTATTCTTTCGCAGTATCCTGTTTTGCGCTATTATCGTCGCTATTTTGTTCAGTATCCGCGATTTCTTCAGGCCGTTCTGACTGCGTGGGAGCAGATTCTTCTTCTACTGCCGCTTTATCAACATCTGACTCTTCAGGTTCATTTACAATGGCTTTTTGCTCATCCGGCTCATTTTGCGTTTGAACCTCGGTGTCGGAGACGCTCGGCTCAGCATCTGCTTCTTCAGGCTCATTCACAATACCTTTTCGCTCATCCGGCTCATTTTGCGTTTGAACCTCGGTGTCGGAGACGCTCAGCCCGGCTTCTGGCTCTTTGCTTTCACCGGCCTTGTCCTGCGGTTTCTCAGATTCGTCCAAATCGGTACTCGAAAGGTCATCCTGGATTTCCGCCGGTGGCGGCTGCTTAGCAGGCTCGGCAGTTTGCTCCTCAGCAGCCCACTGAACCCTTCGCAAACTCAATCCGATTTTGCGGGCCTCAGAATCAACCTTCAGAATCTTAACTTCAATCTCATCTCCCACATTAACAATATCCTGAGGCTTGTTAATCTTGTGGTCGGCAAGCTCAGAAATGTGC
>CAYWUO010000146.1:0-6004 GCA_964461285.1 uncultured Pirellulales bacterium | reverse complement strand
GCAACATCTTCAACGCCTTTTGATAATTTAAAAGAATGGTTTAAAAGCATCTATGACAATGGTAGTCTTGACCCGAATTACGCTTATCGGCACCTTGCTACCACCTATAATATGGACCGGATTATCGACCCAAATGGAAGCAGGATGGTTAACGTAAATAACATTGATGGAGACATTCAGGACGAGATAGAATCATTATATAGTGCTATATTCGCAGGTCTTCGCGATGGAGGCCTTAGTAAAGATGCTTCAGTACAATTAGCCGCACAAACAGCAGTGAATTTAATTGACTTTCGCGATAGTGATACCACTGTAACGGTCTATACCGACCCCTATGGCACAACCCAATACGGTTTTGAGGTTCAGCCGTTTATAAGCGAGATAGCATTTAAGATAAGCGGGTCGGACCCAATTAAAGGTTCTTCGTATGCAGTCGAGCTTTATAATCCGTTCGATGTGAATATCGCTCTGGATGATTTTGTGTTGGCACTTTACCCTGATGGCAATCAAATAGACCTAACCGGCTATACAATATTGGCTAATGACCGATTTGTAATAACTAACAACTCGTTTGAGTTTGGTGTTGCTGATTTGATACGAGAGGGCAAGGTCAAATATGACAACAATTTTAAACTGGCAGATTATCGATATATACCGGAAGAAGGAGCAGATACGTACGAATTAATGAGTAATCGTAACATTTTTCTGCTAAGAAATACTAAAGCTGGTATTATCTGTCTTGACAGGCAGGATACTAAGGCTAATTGGTTTATCTGGAGTCCAACCGGCACGGAAGGTTATTATTCAAGGGCAGACAATGACTGGAATATCGTATATCAGGACGATTCTGATTTTGTTTTCGCAGCCGAAACATTAGGTTCAGCCAACTTGCCATACGGCAGCAAGAAGAACTACAATCTTGCCCATTCCATGAAGCCGTTTGTTACAGTAGGTGATATTGCGCGAGTCCTTACCATTGGACCGAATGGCGAGCAGGATGAAACAGTTGGTGCTCGGCTTACCCAAGAACCCGACGAAAAAGACGTCCGGCTCGATTTGCAAAACCCGGCTTTCCAGCAACTCTTTAATTATCTGACCGTTTTCGACCCACACGACCCCCAATATGGCGGTCATCCTGCAACAGAGATGAGAGTCAAGGGCCGGATAAATATCAATACCGCCCCGTGGTTCGTTATAGCACAACTGCCGTGGGTCTCGCAAAAAAGAAACCGACCCCTTATTTATGAACTGGCTCAAGCGATAGCAGCTTATAGAGACAAGACATCTATAGCTGGCGGGCCAAATTACACTATTAGACCGGGGCAGAAGGGTTTTAGTAGTATCGGTCAGTTAAATAATATTTATACAAGTAATCCTGTTTTTCGCGATTATGTTATGAACTATTATGCGCTTGATTCGAACGATTTGGAAACCTTTCCGGATTTGACAACACCAGACCATCCCTCAGGTGTTGCAATAGACAACTTCGAGGAGCGGGATGTAATTTTCTCACGCATCAGCAATCTCGTTACTGTGCGGAGTGACGTCTTTACCGCTTATATTCTCGTTCGTATCGGCGAAAACGGCCCACAGAAAAGAGTTATGGCTATACTCGATAGAAGCGGCGTCTATCCAGGCCCCGGAGGAGGCACAAGCGGCAAGGTCAAAATTCGTGCCCTATACCCCGTGCCTGACCCAAGGTAAATCAGAACGGCAGTTGTAACAAGTTATTCTTTAAGAAGGTTCAGTAACTCGGGGTGGACCTTTTTGTTGGCTGTTAATATTTTGAATTTGTGTCCTTCGTAGCTGTCCAAATCTACAGGAAAAATTTTGCCCCCCTGCCAGTCGGTCGCAACAGCACCTGCGGTTTCTGCAATCAGGACCCCTGCCGCTATGTCCCAAAGCTTCGTGGCCTGAGTAATATCGGCAACCAGGCCGCCTCGGGCGATATAAGCGAGCTGCAGGGCCGCTGAGCCCAAAATGCGAAATCTTGTCCGCTTCATAATTTCGTTTGCCCAGTGCGGAATCTGGTCATAGAAATGGCTGTCCAGGCTAACGCTCGAAAATTCATTCATCGCCTCTTTACCTGCCTCGATTCTCCTGCCGTTTAACTGCGCTTCACCGCCTTTTACAGCAGTAAACATCGACTCTGTTGCCGGTTCGAAAATAACGCCTACGATGGGCTTACCTTCGTACATAGCCGCAATACTGACGGTAAACAGAAGCACATGGTGCGCAAAATTGTTTGTCCCGTCTATCGGGTCGATGAGCCACCAGACGGCCTGGTCTCCGCGAGGCGGCTGCTTAAACATTTTGCCTCCGTCGCCTTCCTCGGCGATAAAACCGTGGTCGGGATAGTTTTCCTTGATTCTGTCTATGATTATCCGCTGGCATTGAGCGTCGGCCTGTGTTACCAATTCGGTGGAATTTTTTATAGAAGCCTTGATGAAGTTGATTTGCTCCATCGCATGCTGCCCTGCCAGGCGTGCTGCCACAACGGCTGTCTCCAATATACTGCTCAAATTTCTCTGCTCTAATACCATTTTAAATCCTTTTAAGCATATTCACCTGCTCTTGACAAAAACATAACATTATTCTATTTTAGTCTAATTATGCAGCCAAACCAACTAAATAATAGGCAGAAAATATTCAGCCGTGCAACAAATCAGCAGAGGATAGTATGTGCTGTTGTTTTTTTGGTTATAGCAGGAATATTTGGTATATTTGCACTGGCGGCAAACGGCAAATTGAATTTAGGCTGGTGGCTCGGTCCCTGCGGATTCAAGCAGAGATGGCAGCTACCGTGCCCGACCTGCGGGATGACAAGCTCGGCACTTGCTTTCAGCGACGGCAAAATCATCGAGGCTTTTTATATTCAGCCGGCTGCAGGCCTGTTATGCTGTATATTGGTTGTAACAGCATTTTTAACTTTATTTACAGCAGCTTTTGGAGTATACTTCGAGTTTATTAAGCGTTTTTTTGCCAAAGTCAAAATAAGATATATAATCCTTGCCCTAATGGTGGTTATCGCCGCCGGCTGGGCTGTAACTTTAGCCCGGGCTCTGGCAGCGAACAGCCAGAGATAGAAGAATAATAAAGTATACGTTTTTCGGAGTTCCACAATGATAAAGGTTTTGATTACAGATAAACTTGCACAGGAAGGAATTGACCTGCTCAATTCAACAGAAGGTGTTGAGGCGGTCGTTAAAACAGGCATAAGTGAGGATGAGCTTGCCGGCATTATTGGCAATTATGACGGCCTAATCATCCGAAGCGGTACAAAAGTTACTGCCAAGGTCCTGGCCAATCCCGGAAAACTAAAAGGTATTGCCCGGGCAGGTGTCGGTGTAGATAACATCGACGTTGCTGAAGCCACCAGAAAAGGGATTTTGGTGATGAATACGCCCGGCGGTAACACACTCAGCGCAGCGGAACACACAATGGCCTTGATACTTGCAATGAGCCGAAATGTTGTTCCTGCCTGCAACAGCTTAAAATCAGGTGCGTGGGACAGGAAAAAATATATGGGCAACCAGCTAAACAATAAAGTCCTCGGCTTGATAGGGCTTGGCAGAATCGGTATGGCTGTAGCAAAAATGGCAAGAGGATTCAATATGAAAATCCTCGGCTATGACCCGGTTGCGGCGCCTCCTGATGCTGAAAAAATAGGCGTCGAAATTAGTGACAGCTTAGAGAGAATTTTTAAACAAGCCGATTATATCAGTGTTCACGTACCGAGAAACGAGCAGACATTGAATATGATTGGAGCCGAACAAATCAAGATGATGAAACCTACCGTGCGGCTTATTAACTGCGCACGAGGCGGGATTATTAACGAAGATGACCTATATGATGCACTTTCAGAAAAGCGTATTGCAGGCGCTGCGATTGACGTTTTTCCCAAAGAGCCGCCTGAAAACACGCGGTTCACCGAGCTTGAAAACTGCCTTGTTACGCCACATTTAGGAGCCAGCACAGAAGAAGCACAAATCGAGGTTGCAGTAGAAGCGGCTCAGATACTTGTCGATGCCATCAAGGGCGGCCCGCTGAGAAACGCTCTTAATGCACCATCTATTACCGGGGCAGTATCGCCAATTGTAGAGCAATATGCCGAACTTGCTCGTCGAATAGGTACCCTTGTCAGCACAATTGCACAAGGGCATATCAAAAACATCGAGGTCCAATATCGCGGGTCAGTTGCAGAACTGACCGATGAGCCGATTACTCTTGCCTTTGCAATTGGTTTGCTGCAGAAACACTTCGATATGCCTCTAAATATAGTAAATGTTCCTGTTCTGGCTAAAGAACGCGGCATAAGTATCGACGAAACGAAAAATACAGAGGCCAAGGATGTGTCTGCAAGCTTCAGCGCCAAGGTTGTTACCGATAAGGTGACACGCACAGTAACCGGCTCAGTCTTCGGCGGAACTTTGCAGCGTATCATCGAAATCGACGGATTTAATGTAGAAATGACCCCGCAGGGAGCGGTTCTGATTATATATAACGATGATAAACCCGGCGTCATCGGTTCCGTCGGGACTATCTTCGGTAAGCATAAAATTAATATCTGCACGATGGGCGTCGGACAAAAACCGTCAGAACAAAAGGCTATTCTTGCCGTCAGTCTCGACAAAGAACCGGGAGCTAAAGCAATTGAAGAGATTAGCAAACTTGAGTTTGTAAATGAGATTTATGTCTGTAAGCTGGACTGATTCTCGATAACTGATACCGGATTGCCGGTATTCGCCAAATGAACATTAATCAGGATCCTGTACATGCCTGAACAGTTGATAATAAGCATCAGCGGGATGAGGGGAATTGTTGGTGAAAATCTAACCGCCCCTGTCGCTTGCGACTACGGTCGAGCCTTCGGTACATTTCTACAAGGAGGCAAAAAAAGTACAAAGGAAAGATTATCTGTGTGTATCGGCCGGGATTCCAGACCCAGCGGACAGATGCTAAGTTCGGCTGTAACGGAAGGATTGTGCAATGTTGGAATAGACGTTATAGATTTAGGGATTGTAACCACGCCGGGCGTGGGGATAATGGTAAGAGAATTAGGCTGCGCAGGCGGAGTTGTTATCACCGCTTCACATAATCCTGCTCAATATAACGGTATAAAACTGCTTCTCGGCAATGGCATCGCCCCGCCGGCAGACACAGCAGAAAAAATCAGACAAATCTTTTTCGATAAACGTTTTGCCTCTGCATATTCAGAGAACTGCGGACAAGCAACTTCTAATGAGCAGACTGACCGCATACATATCAAAAAGGTTCTGGCAATTGTTGACAAGGAAGCCATTTCAGCCAGAAAATTCAAGGTTGTACTGGACAGCGTCAATGGAGCTGGTGGACGGGTCACAAAAAAGCTGCTGGCCGAGTTCGGCTGTGAGTTTGCCGCGATAAATGACGAGCCTACGGGCAAATTCGCTCACAAGCCAGAACCAGCGGCTGAGAACTTAAAAGGCCTATGCGAAGAGGTAAAAATAAAAGAAGCAGAGATTGGCTTTGCCCAGGACCCGGATGCTGACAGACTGGCAATTGTTGACGAAAATGGGACCTACATCGGCGAAGAATACAGCCTTGCTTTGGCAGCCGAATATATATTCAGCAAAAAGACAGGCAAAGCTGCAACGAATCTTTCAACATCGAGAATGATTGATGATATCGCCGACAAGGCAGGTGGTCATGTCATACGCACCGCAGTCGGTGAGGCCAACGTTGCTGAAGCAATGATAAAGAACAGCTGCATCATCGGAGGCGAAGGAAACGGTGGCGTGATTGACCTGCGGGTTGGTCCGGTCCGTGACAGTCTTGTTGGAATTGCACTTGTGCTTCAATTAATGACTGAAAAGGGAAAGTCAATAAGCCAACTGGTCGGCGAAACCGGCAGATATTATATGGTTAAGGATAAATTCACCGCTGATAAATCGAATGCCCAACAAATCCTAAACCTGTCGAAGAAGAATTTCACCAATGCCAAGGTTGATACCACCGACGGCTG
>CAYWUO010000145.1:0-6053 GCA_964461285.1 uncultured Pirellulales bacterium | reverse complement strand
ACGGGCATACCTGAAGAGTAGCATCAGCACCGATATTTTTGGAATATTGCGTTAGCTCAATTGCTTCTGCAGTGCTGTTCGAGCCGGCTCCGGCAATAACTGGTACCGTTCCACCTGCTGTTTTGACCACTCTCTCGATAACCTGCCTGTGTTCCTGGTGACTTAATGTGGGCGATTCGCCCGTAGTTCCAACCGGCACAATCGCATCTATGCCGTTTTCCAGTTGAAACTCAATCAGCTCATCGAGAGTTTGGAAATCGGTTTCACCATCCTGAAAAGGTGTTACCAGGGCTACCATTGCACCTGTAAACATTTTAATTCTCCTCTTTCAATAGTTCTTCGTTCACAATTGCCCGTTTATAAGTTACAAACACATAACTACGGGCTATATTTATCTATTAAATTCATCATTTCGGCAGTTGCCTGCCTTATACCGACAAAGACGGCCCTCGCTACGATGCTGTGTCCAATATTAAATTCGAAAATCTCTTTGATACTTGCAACAGGACCAATGTTTCGGTATGTCAAGCCATGCCCTGCATGAACGATTAGATTATTTTCCATTGCTATATCTCTACCAGCCTTAAGTTCTGACAATCTCTTTTTGATGGCTCCTTGAGTTCTTGCATTTGCATACATACCGGTATGCAATTCGACAGCATCACAGCCGGTCTGGGCTGAGGCGAGTATTTGCTCTTTAACGGGAGCAATGAAGGTGCTAACCAGAATACCTTTTTTATGCATTCTTTTTACAACTTCAGCAAGGCGTTTTTTCCCCTTGGCACAATCCAGGCCTCCCTCGGTCGTCAGCTCTGCCCTTTTTTCAGGGACCAATGTTACCTGGTCCGGCTTAATAAGCTCTGCGATTTTAACAATCGGCTCAGCCATACACATTTCGAGGTTCAATTTGCAGGCAACTGTTTCCTTTAGCAGCCGAACATCACGGTCGTTAATGTGGCGTCTATCCTGACGAAGGTGGATTGTAATCCCGTTTGCGCCGGCCAGCTCGCACTGGGCTGCTGCCCAGACCGGGTCCGGCTCATCAGTAAGCCTCGCCTGCCTGACCGTCGCAACATGGTCGATATTTACATTCAATACAGCCATTTTTTAGTCGTGTATTATAGTATTATTTATCCTTTTGCAATTATACCAACAGGGTAATTTCTATCAAGCAATAATCTATTGCTAAATTTGGGCCGAGGATTTAGAATATATGTTTGTGTAACCGTAGAGAACTACCTCTTACATTGCCGGTTCGACCAGATGATAGATTTTGCTCTTGGCAGCAAAAAAGGTTGTATTATGAGATTGAATTGGGTCAATCAGTTTACAATTCTCAGGATTTTATTGATAATCCCATTTGTAAGCTGCATGCTGAAGATAAATGATCCTTACATTGGCAATACAATGCGACATATTGCAATTGCTATATACCTTTTTATGGCAGCCAGTGATGCTATTGATGGCTACCTGGCCCGCATCACAAGGCAAGCTACAAAGCTCGGTGCATTTTTAGACCCGGTAGCCGACAAATTGCTAATCACCTGTGCATGCCTTTTATTGGTTTCACAGCGAGGCCGTATCGGGGGCTTTCCGCTTCCACCGACCGTCGTGGTTTTGATTATCGGCAAAGACCTGTTTTTGTTAATTGGTTTTGTCGTTGTTTACTTCGTTACATCACAGTTTCTCATTGCACCTGCGCCGATAGGAAAGTTTGCCACTGCTTTGCAGATGTCTATGGTGGCGGCTATCCTGCTTGCTCCGGAGATTTCCAGGGTCCTGCCTTACTGGATTTGGGTGTTGCGGGTCTTTTGGTGGTCTGCCGCTGGTACCGCTATTCTCGCAACTCTTATTTACATTCGTATGGGCAGTAGATATATTGAAAAGTACGAACAGAACTCGGCAAATAACAGTAATATATAATATTTAGCAATATAGAATGCGAGGTACGCTGAACAACATAAGAGATATGAAATATGGCAGCACAGTTTAGTGAAATACCGGAAATTTTAGAGGAGCTTCGTCAAGGCAAGATGGTTGTTCTTGTTGATGCCGAGGACCGAGAGAACGAAGGCGATCTGGTATGCGCAGCGGAAAAGGTAACGTCTGAGGTCATTAACTTTATGTCCAAATACGGCCGAGGCCTCATCTGCCTGCCGCTTACCGCTGAAAAATGTGACTCTCTCGGTCTGTATCTTCAGACGACTGACAATACCGCCAGATTCGGAACGGCTTTTACGGTCAGTATCGATGCCGCTGAAGGAACAACTACGGGTATCAGCGCCTCTGACAGGGCGAAAACGATTCAGGTTGCCATCGCCGACGGAGCAAAATCCGGCGACCTTGCACGTCCCGGCCATATATTTCCACTACGTGCCCGAGATGGGGGCGTATTGGTACGGGCCGGCCAGACCGAAGGAGCTGTTGATTTAATGCGCCTGGCGAATCTTAAGCCGGCAGGGGTCATTTGTGAGATTATGAACGAAGATGGCTCGATGGCACGTGCGCCGGAGCTGCTCGATTTCTGCGAAAAACACAACCTTAAAATCGCCTCAATCGCAAAGCTTATAGAATACCGTCTCCAGCGCGAGAGCCAGATTAAACGAGTCGAGTGTGTGAACTTACCCACAGACTATGGCGAGTTTAAACTGATTGGATATGAGAGCATAACTTCATCTGAGCCGCATCTGGCACTATGCAAAGGCGGTATCGGCGAGCTTGATGACAACGGAAAACCAATAGAACATCCGGAGCCGGTCCTGGTGAGAGTACACTCGGAATGTATGACCGGTGATTTGTTTCATTCGCAAAGGTGCGAATGCGGCTACCAGTTAATAACTGCGATGAAGATGATTGAAGAGGTCGGCAAAGGCGCCCTGATTTATCTTCGTCAGGAGGGAAGAGGCATCGGCCTGAGTAATAAATTGAGGGCTTATAAACTCCAGGAGCAGGGCCTCGATACCGTGCAGGCAAATATCCAGCTCGGTTTTATGCCTGACAAACGGGATTATGGAATCGGTGCTCAAATCTGTCGCGACTTGGGCCTTACTAAGATACGAATAATGACCAATAACCCCAAGAAGATAAGCCGACTCGAAGTCTATGGTATAAAAATTGTCGAGCAGATACCGTTAATAGTTGAGCCGAGCAAGCACAACATAGAATATTTGCGAACCAAAAAACACCGCCTTGGTCATATACTCGATGAGGATTTATAGTTTATGAAGGTTGTCATTATACTATTTTGGACATTTTGTTCGTTACTATTTTTATCCCAGGCCGGCTGCGAACAATCCCATACAGTTAGCGAACCTGTTACAACAAAAACTTTTGCTCCAGCGAAAGTACATATCCTGCCGCTGACTGAATTTGCTCACGTAAGCGATGCCCAGGAGCAGCAACAGATAAAAATTTATGTAAGTTTGCTGGACCCATTTAGTTCCCAGATAAAGGCACCGGCTATATTCCGTCTTGAGTTGTACGAATACGTTCAACGTTCATCCGAGCCGAAGGGCAAGAGAGTTGCTATCTGGCCGGATATCGATTTGACCGAGCCGGTTGAAAATAATAAGTATTGGATGGATTTCTTAAGGGCTTATGAATTCAATTATCCCTTCGAGCCGAAACGCGACAAAAGCTATATGCTCCAAATAACCTGCCTGCGACCCGATGGAAGACGTCTTTATGCTGAATTTGCCCTTAAATCCGTAAAATAATCCTTCTCATTAAAAATGTATATAGACCTGCCTGGTTTTTCTTGATACCGGAAAAACTTGTTTTAATAAAATGGATTGTTTTACGTTTAGTCAAAGAATAGTTCATTATTTTAGCTTTTTTGAAGGAGAATTAGTGATGTCTAAAAAATTATATCATTACATCTCTTTTATTTTAGTGCTGTGTCTGGCTTTACCAACGTCAGCCGAAGAAACCACACTCGCCAGCTACGAGAAGTCTGAGGCTGCTGCCGGCGACCTCACAACAAAGGTCAATGATGAGTCGGGCAACCCCACTATGGTGGTCGCATGGCCTATGTTACAGGCCACAGATGCATGTTCATACGACCCGAACTTTGGGCCGGACCTGACCGTACCGGCAGCAACTGAGGGCAAGTACGTTTTTGGCTTTAACTGGACCGACGAATCAGACGGCAGGGTGGATATACGTCACGAATGGCTCAGCTCTACATTTGATTTAGTCAAAAACCAGAAAATCCTGATTGATGTCTACATAGTCGGCCCTAACGGCGTACCGAACGCCATCGATTTGTGGGATGATAATTTGGCCTGGCTACATGGACAATGCGACATAGTAACTGACAAGTGGTTTACGGTGACGTTTGACCTCGACGAGCTTCAGGATACGGGTACGCGCAAGAAAGACCACTCCAGTATTACAACCATATATTTCGATGGCATAATGACTGATGATGGAAAAGCATTCATTGACAACCTCAGGCTGTGGCGGCCATCAGATACAAAACCCGACAGCCCAAAGCAGGACGATGATAACGATAATAAGAAGCCGGGTAACAAGCCTTAGCTTGGTTACAAAGGGATTGTCCTGACATACAAGGTTTTGGCTGAATCTGTTTTAATATACAAAAAGCATACAGTTCCATTTCAAGCTGGAAAGCGGAAAGAGATACACGCTGTGGAGGATTTTTATGTGTCCTCAAGATAGGCGTCTTTAGACAAAATTTGGTCCGAAAACACGCAAAATAATCCGTCAGGTAACTTTGTATATGCTTTGAATCTGCTTTATACTTACCTTCCTATTAAATTTGATTGACGAAAAAGGTCAAATCTGCGAATATATCCTCCAAAAGAAAGCATTATTGTTTCATTTTTATAGGAACTTTTTGAGTCTTTTTGGCTCTAAAACAGGAGAAAACCGGTGCAGCAGGAGACAGCACATATCAGCATCGATGACACGATATTGGTTCAGCAGTGTCGCCAGGGCGATTCTGAGGCGATGGAACGGCTGATTCGCAAGTATCAGAATCGCATCTACAATATTATTTTGAAAATGTGTGTGAATCCTGACGACGCCGCGGAACTTACGCAGGAAACATTTGTCAAAATAATAGAGAACATAAATGGTTTTCAGGGCAGAAGCAGCTTTTACACCTGGGCCTTTAGAATAGCCGTTAATCTGACCTTAAACTTTTGTAAGAAAAACGTCAAGGTCAGGTTAAGCTCGCTGGATGCCCGGCAGGATGAACACTATGAGCAGGCAAGACAACAATTGAAGGATTTTCTCAGCGATGACAGCTCGCCTGAACCGGCAGAAATTGCTCAGAATAAGGAGTTATGCGAATTAGCTGTAAAAGCGATAATGAAGTTGGATGAAAACCAGAAAGCCGTAGTTGTATTGCGGGATATTGAAGGTATGAGTTATGCTCAGATTTCTGAGGTGCTGGACATCGAGTTGGGAACGGTAAGAAGCCGATTAAGCCGTGCCAGAAACAATCTGAGAGAAATTTTGGAGTCCCTCATATAATGAAAGTAGAACCGGATATTAACGAGTTGCTAAGCAGCTTCATAGATGGTGAGCTGTCGGAAAGACAAAAAACCGAGGTTCAACGATTAATTGCCCACGACCCGGAAATAGCAAAACACCTGCAGCAGCTCCGAAAGTGCAGGTTATTGGTGGCCTCTCTGCCGTATGAACTGGCCCCGATTGATATGGCCAGGCAGGTACAATCCACTCTGGAAAGAAAGGCATTAATGCCTGAGCAGTCTTTTGTTGTGGACGAGCGTAAGGGAGCGAGACATTTAATGTTCCGCAAGGTATTGACCGCAGCAGCTATGTTCGTATTGGCTGCAATTTTAGTATCTGTAATTTACACCATCGTAACTCCGGAGCCCACACAAATACCAATGGGCTTTGCAGGCCGGCTGGAACTAAAAACACATAACTTGTCAGCCACAAACTCAGTTATCGATAAAGCGATTAAAAATAACGGCCTTGAAGATTCCGCCACTCTAAAACACCAGCGCGGTAAAAACATATACACTCTGACCTGCAGCCGCGAAAACTTGACCTTATTTTTA
>CAYWUO010000144.1:0-6126 GCA_964461285.1 uncultured Pirellulales bacterium | reverse complement strand
AACCCAAGACCTACGGCTTAAAAGGCCGTTGCTCTACCAACTGAGCTACACTCCCGTGTTTTTCGAGCACTTACAATAACAGTACGTAACACGGATTGTCAATCGTTTTGCCACCAAAAACTGCGCGAACAGTGAAAAAATGTAATTTTGACATCGGTCGGCACTATCCTTTGCCAAAATAGGTTAGCAAACTATTTGCAGATACCGGCAAGCCGTAGTTGACATTAATGATTAAATGATTTAGAATTTTTGGGTGATAATTTCATAAGGAGGTGTTTATGGATTTAAGAGGTCTTGTCCTTGCTGGTGGTACGGGGTCGCGTCTTATGCCGCTGACCAAGGTTACAAACAAGCATTTGCTTCCTATCGGGCAGAAACCTATGATATATTACCCCATCGAGAAACTGACATCAATTGGTATTGACCAGATATTGATTGTGACCGGCGTTGAACATATGGGCGATGTTGTCGGGCTGTTGGGCTCCGGCAGAGACTTTGGCTGTCAGTTTACATACCGTGTGCAGGACGAAGCCGGCGGAATAGCCGAGGCACTGGGATTAGCTGAGAATTTCGCTCAAGGGAAACCTTTGACTGTTATACTTGGTGATAATATCTTCGAAGAAGACCTCAAAAAGTATGCAGACAAATTCATCTCTCAAAAAACCGGCGCACGACTTTTACTTAAAGAGGTTGAGCATCCTCAACGGTTTGGAGTTGCTGAAATTTCCGGCGACAGGGTAATTAGCATCGAGGAAAAACCGAAAGAGCCCAAATCGAATTATGCCGTTACCGGCATATACTTTTATGATGCAAAAGTTTTTGACGTCATACGTACACTCAAACCTTCATCGCGGGGCGAGCTTGAAATCACCGATGTTAACAATGCCTATATTGCAAAAGGCCAGTTGGCTTATGATATACTCGAAGGCTGGTGGACGGATGCCGGAACGTTCGATTCGCTTCGTAAAGCCAGTGAACTGGTTATAAAGGAGTTACTGCAGTGACAAAAAAAGTGTTAGCCGGGGTATTATGATAATATGAATGTTAGAGAGACGAAACTGCCTGGAGTGCTCATATTGGAGCCGGATGTATTCTCTGACGAGAGAGGATTTTTTTTAGAGACGTGGAACAGCACGCGTTACGAAAACACCGGTATCCAGGGCCCCTTTGTGCAGGACAATGTCTCATTTTCCAAAAAAGGAGTTTTGCGCGGCTTACATTTTCAATACCCTCAATCGCAGGGCAAACTGGTCCAGGTTTTATCAGGTGAGGTTGTGGATGTTGCTGTCGATATTCGCGTGGGTTCTCCAACTTTTAGCCATAGGATTAGTGAAATTCTTTCCGATGCGAACCACAGACAAATGTATATCCCACCGGGCTTTGCCCATGGATTTTGTGTTACAAGTGAGACAGCGGTTTTTTTATATAAGTGCACTGATTTTTATAATCCGGAGACTGGAAGCGGCATCCTCTGGAACGACCCCGACCTTAATATAGACTGGCCTGTAAAGGAGCCTGTTTTATCGCCCAAAGATGCAAACCATCCCAGACTTAAAGACCTTCGGCCTGACAAATTACCGCATTTCCGGGGGCTCTGATGGAAACTGATGATACCAGGATTGCCATTTTGGGCGGCGAGGGGATGCTTGGGACCGACCTGGCAAATATCTGCCGGCAGCAGGGCTTTGATGTTAAGGTATTCGATTTGCCGGAATTTGATATAACCGATTCCCAACGGTTAAAACAGGCTGTCGGTGCAGCGGAAACTGTCGTTAACTGTGCAGCTTATACCGACGTTGATGGTGCCGAGAGCGAGGCGGAGCTGGCATATCAGGTCAATGCTGAGGCTGTAGGGTGTCTGGGTGCTATCGCGAAAGAATTGAATAAATGGGTCCTGCACATCAGCACTGATTTTGTTTTTGACGGCCGGCTGGCCAGACCTTATGTTGAGACCGACACGCCAAATCCTATAAATACATACGGGAAAACCAAATTGGCAGGAGAGCAGCTTTTAAGTCAGAGTGGTTGTAGGTATTGCATAGTCAGAGTCGAATGGACTTATGGCTCAGCCGGCAATAATTTTGTAACGAAGATAATCCAGCGTGCAAAAGCAAATAAGACCTTAAAGGTCGTTGATGACCAGGTGGGTTCTCCGACAGCTACAACTGAAGCAGCCAAAGTAATTGCCAAACTCGTATCAGAAAGGCCGGAGGGCATATTTCATTTCGCCGGTGCCGGCTATGTCAGCCGCTATGAAATGGCAAAGTTTATATTTGATGAGCTTGAAATCGATGTTAACCTGTTGTCCTGTAAAACCGGCGAATTTCAGTCACCGGCGGCGAGACCGTTGAACAGCCGGTTTGATTGCAGTAAAATAAGTGTTCTGCTTGATGAACCAATTAAGCCCTGGCAGGGGCCGTTAGAGAATTTCTTAAGGAAGTTATGAGAAAAGTATTAGTTACAGGTGGTGCCGGCTTTATAGGCAGCAATTTTGTTCGGATGGTACTTTCGGAGCACCCCGATTGCTTTATAGTCAATCTCGATAAGCTGACTTATGCCGGCAATCTGGAAAACCTCGCCGGCTTTCTGGATGAGCCCAATCACAAATTTATTAAAGGTGACATTTGTGATGGGCAGCTCGTGGGGAAAATTATCGAAGAACACAAGATTGATACGATAATTAATTTCGCCGCAGAAAGCCATGTAGACCGCTCAATTAGTGAACCGAAGGTCTTTATAGAGACCAATGTTACCGGCACATTGACCCTGCTTGAAGCTGCTCGCGATAAAAAATTAGAGCGGTTCATTCAAATTTCAACGGATGAGGTATATGGTGCACTTGGTCCGGAAGGTAAATTCACCGAAGAGACGCCGCTGAGTCCCAATTCACCGTATTCGGCCAGTAAGGCCGCTGCGGACCTTTTAGTGAAGGCGTTCGGCCATACCTGGGGCATAAAATATAACATCACCAGATGCTCAAACAATTATGGCCCATACCAGTTCCCGGAAAAGCTAATACCATTGATGATTAACAACGCTCTCAATGATAAAGAATTACCTGTTTACGGTGACGGCTTGTATGTGCGGGACTGGCTGTATGTATATGACCATTGCATAGCTGTATGGCAGGTGATGCAAAAAGCACCGCCCGGTGAGATTTATAATATCGGCGGCTGTAGTGAGAAAGCCAATCTTGAGGTAATTAACTTGATACTAAGCCGGCTGGATAAGCCCGAATCTCTGATTAAGCACGTTACTGACAGGCCGGGCCACGACAGGAGATATGCTATAGATGCGAGCAAGATAATCAATGAGCTTGGCTGGCAGCCGTCGGTCAGATTCGAAGAAGGTATGAGTAAGACTATAGACTGGTATCTTCAAAACCAGAGCTGGCTGAATAACGTCGTGTCGGGTGACTACCAGAAATATTATGAGTCAATGTACAAAAACCGCTAAAACTCTATCTTGAAAACTCCATGTACATAATTGTCGCAGTCGGCGACAGTTTGTTGCAGTACCTTCGCGGCAAAAAACAATCCTACTCTATCTCGAATAGCTCAGGGTCGTATTTGTTTTTGTTTTCAGCCCACCATTTTTTCGCTTCTTCATAATTTTCAAATTCCCTGTCAACCAGGAAATTTAAGGTTTCATTTATCTCCTCACGAAAACCGGAATCTGTGTCTTTCAGGCCTTCGATGAGAATGTCTAAAGCAGGATGGTCACCTCTATCCTCTAACATCGAGGCAACAGGATATTTTACATCATCGTATTTGGAGGCGATACCCTGTTGCATGACACCAAGCTTTATAGGGTCTTCGTGTTCTTCGGTTATTTCAAGAGCGGAAGACCTTATATCTTTGGATGTATCGTTCAATGCCTTACCAAGCAACCCGATAACTTCCGGGTCATCAATATTTGCAAGGGGACTCATCGCTGTTTTGCGGGTCTGTTCGTCTTTGGAATTCAGGGCTTTCTCTATTACGGGAAGAATCTCAGGAGATTCGTATTCTTCCATTAATGCTATTGCGGCACGTCCTACTTCCAGGTTAGGGTCGTCTAAGGCTTTCCGGACCATATCAATCACAGAGGGGTCTTCCAAGGAGGCTAAATCATTTAATGATTCTATGAGCGCTACCTTATCTTCAACACTCTTTGCGGAGTTAAGTTTTGCCACAAAGTCTTTGATTTTTAGTTCATCCTTCCCCTTATGTGTATAATAACTTATGTCTTGCTCTTTACCATTAGTTGCTTTAGCAACAGCTATTTTCAGTGCATCATTTTCCTGCTTTAGTCTTTTCACTTCTTCTTTTAAAATGAGTATTTCTGCCATAACTTTTTTCGGCTCATAATTTTCCTGTTTCAATCTTCCTTCGATGTCAGAATTTTCAGATGTAGCTTTTTCCGATTCAAGTGTTTTAATTTCTGAAGATGATGGTTCCTCGCCATTCTTTGGCTCGTCGCTTTTTGATGAGCAGCTTGAGCATACGAAACATAAAGACAAAACCATCCAATAAAGAAAGAAGTTGTAGGTTGAGAATTTATTTGCTAATTTCATATTCCAATCCTTTCAAATAGTTTCCACTACCTCATTTCGGCTCTTGATGAGATTTCCCAAAACTCCCGTTTAGTCCCAAATATTTAAAAAAACGGCCTTTTTTAGCCTTGGCCAGCTATATTTGTATGGCTGCTGTTTGTTAGGGTTGATTATACACACAACCGGAAAATATTGCAAAAAAAAGAAAAATTGTTTTTTTTGTTGACAGCCTTAAATTATACGTATAAGTTTATATGAGAATGTTTTTGCGGTTTTTTATAAGAATGCAAAAGCGGGACAAAGAAATATTATGTCTGGAGAAAATGGGGCTTTGTAAGGGAGTTTAGTATTCATATTTTAACCGGCAATCTGAGTACTTGACATTTTCAGGGTAAAAGTATGATAAGGGGTCCTTGAAATTGTTGAGGGCGTAGTATTTGAATGGTTTTTGCAGCCTGTCGAAGGTCGAAGTGGTTAACTGCTCTTGAGATTAAAAGCAGTTACAGATTATTTCAGGCTGATATAATAAATAAAGGAATCGTAATAAAGTGAAAGGAGACACGAAATGAAGAAGTTAGTATTGTTTTTAGCTGTTCTTGCCCTTTGTATGCCTGCCTTTGGTCTAACCCTTGGTGAAATTCTGGTTTACAAAACGAAGATAAAGGTCGTGGCGTACGAGTATGACTTAGAAGAGGAGTTGAAAGAGACGTATACGGGCTATTTGGTGCTGGATGTCAATTTAGATGATACCGGGCTGCTTGAGATAAATGATTCAATGAATATTTGGTATTGGAAAGAAGGCAGTAAGTACTACCTTCAAGACGAGAGTTTTGAGATGGACCTTTGGCTTCTGGAGATTGGTAGTTCGTGGAGATCGGTTTCCTGGTATGGTGGCGCTCTCATTATCCCATTTCCGCCTGACGAGGGTTACCCTGGTACTATTGAAGCGGTAACCAGCGGAAAAGCCAGGCGAACGAACATCGGTAATGGGGAAAAGCGACGTATTGCGAAATCGACAAAAGGCCATTGTCTTTGCTGGCAAGATATCACAAGCTTTGTCGGCTCCGGCACGGTATCAACGAGACTTAGCACAAAATTTACGAGGATAGGCAACAGGGCAAATGAGTGTGATGGTGATTTCGATTGTACTATAGATGAAATCGTTGATTACCTGGAAGGCAAGGGCTACGAAGATTACATTGATGATGAGTAGGCAACTTACCTAATTAACTCTTTTCACGAGTTTTATAGGCGGTTTCACCTTTATTGTTAGTGAGGTGGAGTCGCCTTTTTTACTATCCTGTTAACAATCCAATAAGATTAAATTGACAACACATATCCGGCATTAAAATCATATCCGACAGTATTATGTCTTTTTAGAGCGTCCGAAAACGATTAAAGAAAAAAAGGAAATTTTTGTTGACGGTGTTTTCCTATATGGATAAATTATTAACAAGGTGGTCTTTCGTGCTTGTCAAAAGACGTGAATTTACTGGCCGCTCTTGAGCTTGAAAGGAGCTGGAGTTTGGCTCAGATAGATATAATAAATAAAGGAATCGTAATAAAGTGAAAGGAGACACGAAATGAAGAAG
>CAYWUO010000143.1:0-6144 GCA_964461285.1 uncultured Pirellulales bacterium | reverse complement strand
GATGGCGGAATGGCTATGTGATTATCTAAGTATCATTCTGAGCGTCACTAAAGGATTGCCAGCGCACTCTATGTCATCGCTGGCAAAGCACAATCGATGATTTTCAGCCTGCCATCTTGACGCCTTCATCCCTTTTTTATGCCAAAAATGGCATTTTGCCTTCTTTAGCAATATATAAAAAATTGTGTTTGAAGCAAATTTTATCGGCTATAGCTGCCTGTAAACAAAATACTTACGGTAATCTGCACAATAATAGCCCCCTGCCGCAGGAAAGCTGGCATAATCTTTGCACATTTGTTATAAATTATGGCTTTGTAAAGCTGAAAAAAATGAAAATAGATGTGTTAAACGGATATAAATGTTTGTTTAGCAAGAGGTTAGCGTTTTTTCGCTATTTTATAGGAGGCAAACAATTATGGCAGTAAAAGAATTGTCATTCGAATCCGATGCCAGAGCCAAATTATTGGCAGGCGTCGAAAAACTCGCATCGGCTGTAAAAGTAACCCTTGGCCCCAGAGGCCGAAACGCAATTCTCGATAAAAGCTGGGGTGGACCAACTGTAACAAAAGACGGCGTAACGGTTGCCGAAGAAATTGAGCTTATTGATAAAAGCGAGAATCTCGGGGCAAAACTGGTAAAAGAAGCAGCGAGCAAGACCTCGAAAATCGCCGGTGACGGTACAACGACAGCAACCGTGCTTACAGAAGCGCTGTTCAAAGAAGCATATAGAAATCTCGCGGCAGGTGCAGATGCAATGGCGCTTGCCCGCGGTATGCAACAGGCAGCCAAAGCCGTCATAGACAAGCTCACCTCACTGGCAAAGCCAATCAATATTACCAAAACCGATGATATAATAAATATCGCCTCGGTATCGGCTAATAACGATGTAGAGATAGGAAAGATTATGGCTAAGGCCTTTCAGCGGGTCGGCAAGGATGGCGTGATTACCGTCGAAGAAGGAAAGAGCTTCGAGACAACCATCGAATTTGTCGAGGGAATGCAGTTTGACCGCGGCTACCTTTCACCACATTTCGTAACCGACACAGATAATATGGTCTGCGAGCTGGAAAAACCATATATCCTCGTCCATGAGGAAAAAATCAGTAATGTTGCCAAGCTCGTGCCGCTGCTCGAAAAGGTTGCCAAGAGTAAAAGACCACTTCTGATTATTGCAGAAGATATTGAAAGCGAAGCATTAGCAACGCTTGTGGTCAACAAACTAAAAGGCGTTATACAGTGTGCAGCGGTAAAGGCACCCGGATATGGTGACCGCAGGAAAGCAATGCTGTCCGACGTCGCAATTCTGACAGGCGCAGAGCCGATTTTCAAAGACCTTGGAATCGATATGGAAAGCATTAGCATCAAGCAGCTCGGCCAGGCCAAGAAAATAACCATCGACAATGATAATACAATCATCGTAGAAGGTGCGGGCAGCCAGCAAGCCATTAACGGCCGAATCAAGCAGATAAAAGACGAGGTGGAAGTTACAACCAGTGATTATGACCGTGAGAAACTCCAGGAACGCCTGGCAAAGCTGACCGGTGGTGTCGCTCAAATCAATGTCGGAGCGGCAAGCGAAACGGAAATGAAAGAGATAAAGGCCCGGATTGAAGATGCTCTACATGCCACAAGAGCGGCCATCGAAGAAGGAATAGTCCCCGGCGGAGGCGTGGCACTAATCCGTTGTCTGGATGCGGTTAAGAAATTGAAGCTCGAAGGCGATGAGAAAACCGGTGCCGACATATTGGCCAAAGCACTGAAGATGCCCTGCTACTATATCGCGGCCAATGCCGGAGCTACGCCGAACCTCGTAGTAAACAATGTCTCAGAAGCAAAAGGAGGCTTCGGATATAACGCTAATACAGACGAGTACGAGGATCTGATGAAAGCCGGTGTCATTGACCCGGTAAAGGTTACGCGAATCGCTCTGCAGAATGCCGTGAGTATAGCCGGATTACTATTGACCACAGATTGCCTTGTTACCGAAAAATCCAAAGAAAAGGATGAAATGCCGCCCGGCGGTATGCCACCGGGAGGCGGCTATGGCGGCGGTATGGATATGGGCGGTATGGGAGGTATGGGTGGCGGTATGGGTATGATGTAAATTGGAAGTCAGAAATCAAAGTCAGAAGTAAAAGGAGCTGTTTATGAAACTTATACCTTTGGATGATAGAGTAATAATAAAACAATCAGAAGCACAAGAGAAGACCGCAGGTGGTATTATCTTGCCCGATACTGCAAAGGAAAAACCACAGATTGGAAAAATCATAGCGGCCGGGCCGGGCAAGATGCTCGATAACGGAAAACGAAACAAGATGTCCGTAAAGAAAAACGACAAGGTCATATACTCAAAATATATCGGCAGCGATGTCGAAATCGACAGAGAAAAGTACATAATCCTTCGAGAAGATGATATTTTGGGAATCGTAGAAGGATAAATGAAAAAACAACCACAAAGATAACAACGTTTAATAGTTGAGAGGTAAAAAGAGATGGCGAAGCAATTAATGTTTGACGATGCGGCAAGAGCACAGCTTAAAGAAGGTTTGGCACAGTTGGCTGAAGCGGTCAAAGTGACACTTGGGCCTACCGGTAAAAACGTCATTCTACATAAAAGCTGGGGTTCACCGAAGATAACCAAGGACGGCGTATCAGTCAGTAAAGAAATCGAGCTTCCAGAACCGTTTAAGAATATGGGAGCAAAGATGGTCAATGAGGTTGCCAGCAAGACGTCCGACGAGGTCGGCGACGGGACAACGACATCGACGGTCCTTGCAGAAGCGATATATTTCGAGGGCTTAAAGCATGTAACCGTCGGCGCAAATCCAATGGCTATTCAGCGTGGAATCAACAAGGCAGCCGAAGTTGTCACGAAATTTATCAAATCGGTCAGTGTTCCGGTAAAGGGCCACGATGATATTGCCAAGGTAGCAACCATAAGCGCAAACAACGACCCTGTAGTAGGTGAGCTTCTGGCTGATGCGATGGATAAGGTTGGCAGGGACGGCGTTATCGAGGTCGAAGAAGGCAATGCAATGCAAAGTGAGCTGGACGTCGTAAAAGGTATGCAATTCGATAAGGGTTATATATCGCCATACTTTATGACTAATGCCGAGACCCAGGAAGCGGTCCTCGAAGACGTTTACATTCTGCTGCACGAAAAGAAGATATCCAATATTCGTGAGCTTATTCCCCTGCTGGAAAAGGTGGCCCAGGTTGCAAAACCGATATTGATTATTGCAGAAGATGTCGAGGGTGAGGCACTGGCGGCACTGGTGATTAACCGCCTGCAGGGTGTGCTGAAATGCTGTGCGGTCAAAGCTCCCGGATTCGGCGACCGCAGGAAAGCAATGCTGGCTGATATAAGTATCATAACCGGTGGCCAGGTAATCACTGAAGATTTGGGTATCAAGCTCGAAAGTATCGAGCTGTCACAATTAGGCCAGGCCAAGAAAGTCGTAATAGACAAGGACACGACCACAATAATCGAAGGAGCCGGTAAAAAGAAAGATATCACCGCTCGATGTGACCAGCTCAGAAATCAAATCGAAAAAACAACCAGCAGCTACGACCGCGAAAAAATACAGGAACGTCTGGCAAAACTGACCGGCGGAGTTGCTGTTATCAAGGCAGGAGCAGCAACCGAGACGGAAATGAAAGAACGTAAAGACCTGCTGGACGATGCGCTGCACGCTACAAGGGCAGCGGCAGAAGAAGGGGTAGTTATAGGCGGCGGCGCTATTTTCCTTCGTTCGGTCAGTGAAGTGGAAAAGGCCCGGGCAAAAGCAAAGGGCGATGAGAAGATAGGTTTCGATATTGTAAGCAAGGCCCTTAGAGCACCGACACAGCAAATAGTCGATAACTCCGGCGCACAGGGTGACGTGGTTGTTGCTCAGCTTCTCGAAAAACTACAAAAACAAGGTAATATCGGTTACGATGCCAATACCGGCGAGTTTGTCGATATGTTCAAAGCCGGTATCATCGACCCGGCAAAGGTCGCAAGAACGGCACTGGAAATGGCAGCATCCATCGCAGGACTGATGCTGACTACCAACGTGTTAGTGACAGAGCTGAAGGATGAGGATAAGGACGAAGAGCCGATAACTGGTTCTGTAAGATAGAGACTTGGTAGTCCGGTGTCTTTTTGGGCCGAGTCGCGAGCGACGAGTCACGAGAAACGAAATAATGGCCAAACGCGATTATTATGAAGTACTGAGTGTGGGCAAGACCGCGTCCGCCGATGATATTAAGCGCTCGTATCGGCGTATGGCGATGAAGTATCACCCGGACAAGAATCCGGACAATAAAGAGGCGGAGGCGAAGTTCAAAGAATGCGCCGAGGCCTACGAGGTTTTAAGCGACCCCGAAAAACGCCGACGTTACGACCAGTTCGGCCATGAGGGTCTTCGCGGAATAGGTATGCGTGACTACTCGCATATGAAATGGCAGGACATCGGCAGCATATTCGAGGACATTTTCGGGACAGATGATTTATTTAGAGATATTTTCGGTGCACGAGGCAGCAGAGCAGGACGGGCCGGACCCAGCAGAGGTTACGATTTGGAAACATACGTTGAACTGACGCTCGATGATATCGCCAAAGGAACCGAAAAAACCATCGAGTTTACCCGTCAGGATATATGCTCAGAATGTAACGGCAGCGGTTGTGCTAAAGGAACCTCACCTGTAAAATGCTCAACTTGCCATGGTTCCGGCCAGGTTGCGAGAGGCGGCGGCTTTTTTCAAATGGTTTCAACCTGCCCGCATTGCAGGGGCAGCGGACAAATGATTACCAATCCCTGTAAGGAGTGCAAAGGGACCGGTAAAACACCCAAAAAAAGAGTTGTTAATATCAAGATTCCGCGTGGTGTCCACGAGGGACAGGGCATAAGGGTCGCAAATGAAGGTGAGCCCGGCAGAGGTGGCGGGCCGAGAGGAGACCTCTATTGCTACATCAGAGTAAAGCCGCACGAATTTTTACACCGTGATGGAAATAACCTTATTGCTGTTGTGCCCATAAGCTTCACTCAGGCAGCTTTGGGGGCGACAATCGATGTACCGAGTTTAAACGGCAAACGGCAGTTGAAGATTACTGCTGGTGCTCAATATGGAAGTATCTTCAGGATAAAAAACCAGGGCCTGCCGGATATCCGAACCGGCAGAACCGGCGACCAGCTTGTGCAAATAATGATAGAAACACCGGAAAAATTAAATGACCAGCAACAAGAACTACTTAGAGAATTTGCTAAAACCGAAAATAAGAGAGTTTCGCCGAAATCGGCAAGCTTTTTTGAGAAATTGAAAAAACATTTTGGTAACTCGAAATAATCGATTTTTTAGAAACGGATTAACACTGATAAAAAATGAAGAAAAAAAAGATTGAAAAACGGGAAACAGATGAGCTTAAAGAGCTCCAGCAGCAGTTAGACGATTTTCAAAAAGAAAAGGATGAAATTTTTGAAAAGCTGCAGCGAGTCAGCGCGGATTATGCAAATTACCAGAAGCGTGTACCCAAGCAGATTTCCGATACAATCGCTTATGAGAAGGAAATGATAATAAAATCGCTGCTGCCTGTGCTGGATAATTTCGAGCATACCCTGCAAAATGCACACTCTGCTGTCGATGCCAACGTGTTTGTCGAAGGCGTGCAGATAATTTATAAACAGATGCTGGACATCCTGAAATCGCATGGAGTAGAGAAAATAAAGGCGATTGGTGAAACATTCGACCCCGCCCTGCACGAGGCAATAATGCAAAAAGTCGATACGGATAAAGAAGAAAATATCGTACTGGAAGAGTTTCAAAAGGGATATAAACTCAACGGGCGTGTTATTCGGCCAAGTAAGGTAGTTGTCAATAAACCGGAATCAGAACAACCAGCTAAGCAACAAGAAGAAGCCGAAGCAGAAATGGAGCAGTGACGGTTATGCCTACTTATCAGTACTTGTGTGAAGACTGCAGATACGAATTTGAGAAGTTCCAGAATATAACCGCCAAGCCTCTGCGCAAATGTCCCAAGTGCGGTAAAACTCATGTGAAAAGACTTATTGGAACGGGAGCAGGTGTTATCTTCAAGGGATCAGGCTTTTATCAAACAGATTACAGAAGCGAAAGCTATAAAAAGGCAGAGAAAAAAGATAAAGA
>CAYWUO010000142.1:0-6202 GCA_964461285.1 uncultured Pirellulales bacterium | reverse complement strand
CGCCTGAGCAAAACCATTTAAGCTCCAAATCATTACAACTGATAAAATTATTAAAATATATTTTGTATTCAACATACCTCCGCCTTCTATGCCTAATCTTTTTCAACCGGCTTAAGCATTTGGGTAGCTGCTTCGTATCGATATTCCTTGTTCTCAATTTTGTCTATGAACTTGTCCCCGTCTTTTAAGCCAAGATTCTTGTAAGTAAAAACCTCCTCGGGTATTGATTTATTTACCTTTTGCTTTATAAATGTGTAAGTACTCTCGCTATTTAAATTACCCTGAGGATCATATCGAACTTCACGTTTTTTAACAGGAAGGTAAACGCCACTAAATAAACCATATTTCCATGTTTTATGTTCAAGGATCTTGTCATAATCAGCGGTCTTCGAATATGAAACGACATTAAAACCCGCCTGGCTTGAACAGATCAAGGTCAAAGAGAGGTAGACCTTGGGTCCCCCACTCAACACACCCGGCAAGACTATCTTATACTTTTTAACATCTCCGACGTTACATTCTTCAACCTCAACCTTAATAGTATATCCTTGAAAGGTACTGCTGGGTCCATGCTTATTGATATAAGCTATGTAATTTGCAAGCGTTTCCCAAAGCGGATTTCCAAAAACTCTCATGGTTTCTCTCGGGTCAAAAACTGGAGGGATTTGGCTTTGGCAGCTTACTTTGCCTTGCGGACGGTTTTGTTTGATGACTGTGTGACTGACAATAACGCCGTCACGGTTCTTGTTTTCCATACAATCAATGTGAAAATCAGCGGTAAGGATAAACTTTCCGCTACCTAAACGCACATTCTCCTTCAACTGAAGCTTTCTTCCCGTATCTAAATCCATGATATGGTGCTTCTGCCTATCTGGGTAGTAATTCTCGTAAAGCAGTTCCTTTTGTACATCCAGGGCAAATTCCCTGAAAAATTCCTGTTGCTCTACTATTGTATTCGGTATAGGTTGCCCATCATCCTTTAGTCGTTCTCTGAATGTCCTCTCTGCTATGGCGCCTCTATCTATACTGTCAGTGACTATTTTTATCTTACCCTGCCAGGTAATGAGCTTATTGTGATTTTCCCTAACTCGTTCCCCTATCATAGTCAATATTCCGGCAATATCGTTCTGGTCAACAGAAAGCCATTTACATTCCTGATCAATACTTGATGCTTCTGTCTGAATTGATAAAATTAAAACAACAGAAATGATTAAAACACAAGTCATTTTATTTAGAGATGTCTTCATTATAATATCTCCTTAGCAAATGATACTTCCAGGTATTTACATATTTACTAATAACACCTTTTACTTGGGTATGGTGGGTAATGTACGCTCACAAGCTGAGCATAATCAGGCGTACAGCGGTCACAATACAACGGTAAATCTATTTGAAAATAACAATCCAACGGTACCGATGTATCCAAATGGTCGGTACATATGTATGGAAACAACATTTCACCTGCTTTGCATTTATAAACTCTACTACAAATAGGTTGCTGCACCTCTTCAGCACAACATCCTCCGCTGCAGGTGTAAGTTACCGCATCTGTGAAAATACGCATGTTATGGTTAGAACAAGATTCTAAGGAACCAACACATTTGATACAATTTTCATTCCATTGAGAACGGCATCTCGGTTCATCAACCTCTTCTTCACATGGTTCCGTGCACTCACCACCACAGCATACCTTGCCAACATCACAACATTCACCTTCACAGCATTCTTTTTCTTTAGGACAGGTATACCAGAGCCACCAATAATCAGGATGGATATCCTTACAACATTTTTTAACGTCCGGATCGTAACACTCGTCGCCGCAACATTCTTCTTCCTCCTCATCGCAGCAAGTACCTTCACAACATTCTTCTCCATCCTGACAGCAAGCACCTTGACAACACCCGGCAGGACAGCTGCGACAGCTTCCATCGCAGCATATTTCTCCCACACCACACGCCCATACCCAAAGGACACCTAAACATCTATAGCATGAGCCCGGCGGCGAGTGATTTGAACTTGTTAAAGAGCTGGAGTAGGTTTATATCCTCCTATTATAACAGAATAAAAAACAAATGTGGATTTTTGGATTCTAATTCTTCTACTTTGACAATGTTATTTTCTGGCTTCCTGCAGGGATTCCAAGTTTCTCTGAATCTTCGAACCTGTTGTAATTATTGAAGCAGATAAGCTAAAGATTGACAGCACATAACCGGCGCCGAAATTTGTGCGAATCTTTATCTATTGTCATTTCGAAAAGAACCAGTTTTTTCCCTTCCAGTATCGTGAGCGGGATATATGTATAGGTCTCGGAGCCGACCTTTGCACTTGAGGGAATTTCTTTGATTATAACCGGTTGCGACGAAACATCAAAGATGATTATCTTGTCCATAATAGATTCGGGCTCTTCCTCCACACCAATCATTGCGTACTTTCCATCTACGCTTAACCATGAAAAGGGTGAAATCTTGTCCGCGGTTACCGGTATAATTTTATTGCTGATAACATTCGAGCCATCAAAGTCACATACCTCGATCTCCCTTCCCTGGCTGATAGTTCTCTTTTTAAGGAATCTCAGTTTGCTGGATGATACAGAGACTGGGCCCTGTATCTTACAGTCTTGTGATGGAACAAGAGTTTCTATACGCCCGTCGTTACAGTCAACTGCTATAATAGAGTTATCCCTTGTGGATATACATATCTTGTTATTACCAAACCACGCCAGAGCCGCTTTGTCTTCATCCACATTCACCAGTCGTTGTCCTTTGCCCTGAATCTCTTCGCCGATTTTCAGTACCTGGCGAATTTCACCGCTTGCAACGTTAAGTATATACAGCCAGCCTTCAAATATTTCTGCGGTTCTGCTACCCGATATACCTATAAACGCCAGATCTTCTTCATTGTGAGACCACGCCAGTGACGTAACCGCATGAAACTCAGTGTCTGGAGACCAGAAAACCTGGAAGTTCTCCGGAGCAATGGGGGAGTTGACATATATACTGATTAGGTCCTTGTCCAGGCCTGCCGACATAGCCATTCGCCCACTCATGGACGAAAACGCCACAGCCAATATTATAGTAGCATCAGGTTGAGGCATCGGGCTGGTTGCCATAGGCACAGTGCTATAATCAGCTGCCCGCAATGTAGCTGATAGAGCTAATGCTGTTCCGCCAAAAACAACATTTTGTAAAAACTGTCTTCTGGATTTTAGCATTCGATATTTCATTTTTGACCTCCCTTTATTAGTTGGCTAACACTTATTGAAATCTCACAACCAGACATCTCCCCAACCGCAATCTACGTTCTCCGTTGAGCACGTATTTACCAAGGGCGAACACTCATCATCTTCAGTGCACGTGTCACTTTCACATGTATCGCCACACGTATTAGTAGAACATGTATTACTGCCACATGTGTTGACCCCACACGTATTAGTACCGCATGTATTGCTGGAACATACGTCGTTCCGACACTCATTGGTATCGCATGTATCCGTCTCACACCTATCCCTCGAGTCACATACATCTGTTTCATTGCATGTGTCCGTATCGCATGCATCGTACTCACACGTATCCGAGTTACATACGTCTGTTGTATAACACGCGTCAGAGTGACATACATTAGGATCACACGTATCACTATCACATTCGTTCCCAATATTGCATGTATCACAACTATCATCGCAATTGCCGCAGGGACAGGCCTCTACCTTTTCTCTGCGGACAACTGATGCACCCAGTAAAGCAGCAATAGCAAGTCGTTTAAAGAACCGTCTGCGACCCAGCTTCAACTTCTCTGCAACCTCTGAGATATTGTCCAGCTTTCTAATCTTTTTGTCATCCATATCCTGGTCTCCGTTTTAACTTGTTTATATGTTTTGCAAATTTCTTTTCATTAGGTTCTGGATAATAATATTGCATAAAAACACTGTTTTTCTCAGCCAGCAAGGTGTCATGGAATTCTCGCACTAAATTAGCAATTCTTTTAGTCATTTCACATCCTAAAGGATGCCGTTTCCAAATACACCCCGTATCCTCAAGGTTCTCTGCGGGGCAGCCTCCACGACACATAAAATTTGCGCTACAGCTTCGGCATGGCCCTTTTTGCTTTTTATGAACGGCGTCGAAAAATATGCTGCGGGCCCTATAGTTGAAACTACCGTCCCATATGGAGCCGAATTTCCAGTCAGACTGGCTCTCTTTGTTCCAGCGGTGGCATGGCCATATACAGCCATTTACGTCCACCAAAACCATACCTCTTCCTGCACCACAACTTGGCTTATCTGCAACCGAAGCTCCTCCTTTGGCAAGGTACCGGCAACCTTCATCGAAATATTTTATACTAATGTTTTCCCCCTTACGATATAAGATCATAGTACGAATCATAATCGCCCTGAACTGCTTTTCAAGCTCATTTAAAGATGGCTGGTCCCACAGGGAACATTCACCCGGCACAAAAGCAAAACTTCGGTAACCGAGCTTAAGCAAGTACTCAAAGCTTTTCGAAAGATATTTAACAGTGTCAGCAAGTACAGTGGCTCTTGCTATCGTTTTGGGCCGAACTGAAAGAATCCTTGGCAGATTCCTAGCAAGCAAGTTTGATGAACCTTTACCTCCCGGGAAGTGCCGATGATAATCATGAGCTACGGGGCATCCATCTATAGATGTGTGGAAACCCATCCCCCACTTCTTCCAAAACATGAGTATTTCATTGTTGATGACCGTACCGTTTGTCGTCATTGTGAAATGAATTTTTTTGCCGTGTTGCCGAGCCCTCCGCTTTGAAAAAGGTACAAGCTCTTTAATCACCTTGAACCTAAGCATCGGCTCTCCTCCTATCAACGCTACAGTCAGCTTCTTCGCATTTCCACTTGCCATGATAAGCCAAATCACAGCCTGCCTGGCTGTTTCAAGCGGCATATTCTTTTTATATTTCTCCTTAAAGCAGTAGTCACAGTCAAGATTGCAATCAACTGTAAGGTCTAAATCCAAGTTGCTTACTTGGACACCACCAATGGGCAGCGAGTATGGATTTATCCTATTGTTTGTCACAGGATTAAACTTTTCTTTGTGTGGTTTCTCTAATATGTTAACCATTTGACTGTCCATTTTCTACACCGTCACTCTTGTTTCCGAGATGCTCACTAATTGTGAGACATTCCCTAATTATTTTCCGCAGATATGTTTGCCGATATTGGCACCATATGTCGAGTAAATCCTTGTGGTATCTTCCATGTACGCTGGAAAAAGTATCTATGCCACCACAAACATGTTTCCATACACATCTTTTACATCGTGACCACATCGGTACACATACGGGATGTGAAAGCCATTCCAAAGACTTCTTAGGGTCGTAAGTTACATTATCATTTCGCTGTATCGCAAAAGGAAAGGTCCTGAAAGGTCTTATTTGCCCTCTGTCGTCGATTACGGCACTGATTCGATTCATATGGTCCGAATCAGATAGACGCTCTTCTATGTCAACAAGAGGCTCATCAAGAAATTCAGATAACAAATTGTCCGAATAAAGGTAGGATACAACACTGTAAAAACCATCGAATTTTATTCGACCATCAATGCTTTTAGAGTTGCAATGAGGCGATAAAAAAGCGGGCAATATGCTTATACCGGATACTCTGTTCAAACTTAACGCCTCTTCTAATATCCCTCTTACAATCGAGTGGTCTTCTCCAGCCCAGTAAAACAATACAGGAACGCGCAAACCATAATTTGAAGTTTTCTTAAGAACTTCTTTCTCTTGCCAACCAAGGTTACCGCTATAGCCTAATGCAGAACCTAAGACATATCGTAAAATTACGTCCTGCTGAATCAAAAAATCCATAATAGATTTACTGGGACATGAAAATGAGCTATCTACTATTATTTTCTTGATGATTTCGGGCCTATCTATACTATGCAGTGTCTGAACTACCTCCACCACTTTCTTCCAAGGAAAAAAACCATGACCAAAGTCAATGATGATTTGCATTTTGGAAAGGTTGTTTTCAGCCGAACAAATCTCTTTTACCACCTCAAGTACTGACTTTCCACTAATCTGGCACGAGCTTAGATATAATTTTAAATTGAGCCTCCGCACTTTTCTACGGTGTGTTCTATTACTTATGGATTCTATTCTTTGATTCATGTATGACATCAATTTCATCTCAGACATTCCATTTTCAAAGTTACTGTCAAGTAACGCTACG
>CAYWUO010000141.1:0-6264 GCA_964461285.1 uncultured Pirellulales bacterium | reverse complement strand
CGGAAATAGGGCGAATATAAGTTCTTGTAAATCGGAGGATTATGGAACTGACCCTGATTTTTGGCTCAAAAATCCCAAAGCCAAAACAAACCCAATCAAAGCCAAAACAAACCCAAACAAAGCCAATTTAAAACATATATCGCCTTACGGCGGAATGACCCTCCGACGCCAAGGCTATGGAGGGCAGGCAGAGGACGGATTTTTTTTACTTTCTACTTTTTGGTTTTTGTCTTATTCTATGAGCGTTATGCAGATTTTATTGACAAATGATGATGGAATATTTGCGCCGGGGCTGGCTGCGATATATAAAGAATTGGTCAAGATGGGCGAGGTGGCAGTGGTTGCGCCGGCTGACAGCCGTTCCGGTGCCAGTCATAGTATAACATTTCACCGGCCATTGGTCTGCAATAAGGTGGATATTAACGGCCAATTCACTGGTTACAGCGTGCAAGGCTCGCCGGCGGATTGTGTAAAATTAGCGGTTATGCAACTGCATAAAGGACCGATAGATTTGCTCGTTGCGGGTATAAATAACGGGGCAAACGTGGGAATAAACGTCTATTACTCCGGCACGGTCGCGGCAGCGATGGAAGGGGCGCTTTTGAAAATTCCGGCAGTTGCTATGAGTCTTGCCAACGAAGAAGATATGGATTTCGAAAAGGCGGCGAAATATTGTGTGAAAATCCTGAAAAAACTTATGCCTATTGACAGCGGCGATGTGGTAAATATCAATGTACCATTATTATCAGAAGGCGAACCGAAAGGAGTTAGGGTAGTTCCTCAATCCAATAAAGGGTTCGATGAATATTATATCCCACAGAAAAACGAACAAGGCCAGACCGTATTTCAATTGGCGGGAGAGCCCAATCATACCGATGAGGAGCCAACGGATACTATATCACTGGCAGAGGGCTTCATAACGATAACTGCGCTGGCACCCGATATGACTAACCATCGCAAAACACACGAACTTAAGCAGATAAAGTGGTAACCCTGGCGAGACGTATACATGGAGGATTCTGCCGGCTGACTTAATCGTGCAAATAAGGAATCCGCTTCATAGATTCGAGGGCACAGAACTTGTCTTCAGCGAACTCAAATGAGTCCTCAAGGCCGGTTAAGGTGAAGATTTTTTTGATTTGGGCAGAAAGACTGCATAATATGAGATGACGTTCCATTGTGCTTAGCTGCTCCCTCAATATCATCAGATTGCAGACACTGCCGGAAGTCAACATTTCCACTTTGGAAAAGTCAACCACTACATCGCAGCCGGAGCTGTTGCCGGCGATGTCGCTGATTCTGTCAAGCTCAGTACTCAAATGCGGATGCTTAGGCAAAGTTACATAAAAAACGTCTTCTGATAAATTTTGGATTCCCATATAAGCTACTTTATTTGAGACAATATATTATCCATTAACTTCAAATCTGTTATCGGAATGATATGTTTGCAGAAGCTAACATTCAAATAAAGTATACTGCAAAAACTGCAAAATCCAAATTTGAGCGACGAAAAAATAGAGGTGATATTGTTTTTTTAGCAAAATCCCGTAAAATTACGGATATGGAAACGCAGGTTGGTCTTTTCGGCAAGCTTATCCAGCGGTGAGGCAAATCAGGGTGTCATTTTGTAAACACGGACCCAGTCGACGAGCATCTTCTGCGGAAAGACAGTCGATTCGTCCGGCGGGCCAGCCCAGCTGCCGCCAATTGCGACATTTAGGAGGAAGTGGAAGTGTTCGTTGAACGGGGCGGGATACGGATTGCTGCCGCTGGTCCATTCGGTCTCGGAGAAATACATAATATCGTCACCGAACCATCGGATTTCGCTGGGCTCCCATTCGACGGCGTACATGTGGAAGTCGTTGGCAAAGTTGAGGCCGCCTGCGTAATACGAGCCGCCGGAGGAGTCACGCTCGTGCTCGGCGTCGGAAAAGTGCATAGTACCGTAGATGCGGTCCGTCTGGTTGATTGCCTCGGTAATGTCGATTTCTCCGCTGTCGGGCCAGCCGCCGTAAATCTGGTATGTGGGGAGCATCCAGAATGCGGGCCAGATGCCCTGGCCGGTGGGTAGCTTGATGCGAGCGGCCAATCGGCCGTAGCGGAAGTCTGCTTTGCTATGGGAGCGAAGACGCGCCGAGGTGTAGAAGTTGGGGCCGTACTGCTCGTCTCTTGCTATGATAACGAGATTGCCATTTTCGAGAACCGAATTGTATGGGCGGGCGGTATAGGACTGGATTTCTTCGTTGTACCAGTGGTCGCCGACCTCGTGTGTCCATTTCGAGTAGTCGATTTCGATGCCGTCGAATTCGTCTGACCATGCGAACTGGTAGCCGGGCAGGTCGGGAATTGTCCTTGTCCAGTCGGTTGTAAACAAGGCAAGGTCGGAAATGCCGAAGGAGCCGTCTCCATCCATATCGTATGCGGGAACGGCCTGTCTGTATCCCCTGGCGAAGTAAGCAAAATCGGTGAAGTTGATAGTTCTGTCGCCGTTGAAATCCGGCATAGCCAGTGGATTTGTGCGCGTGAATGTAATGTCATCGAAGTTGAAGGTGGGGGTCTGGCCGGCAACCTGCGAGACAGTGAGAACAACCCTGACAAAGTTGGCGTCTGAGTCGTTATTGGCCTGGCCGGAGAAGTAGTAGTAGCTGCCGTCTTTGGGTACGGTTAGGCTGATATTATCAGTGTCTATACGCTGGTCGTATGGGTCGCTGCGATTGGTATACCACTCAAGTTTGAAATTTGCAGTGCCAGCCGGATTTTGGCCGATTTGAACGCCGTTGGCATCGGCAACAAATGCAGCGATTGTGTAGTTAGTGTTATGAGCAACGGGTATGTCCACGTTCGACCAGCAAACCGACCATCCTTCCGGGCCGGGCACCATATTAACGAATGCCTCGCCATTGTGCGCATTGTTCGGCTCATCGCTATGGTAGGTGGCCGCTCCCGATGGACCGGACCCCCATTCATCGGCAAAATCAGCACCAGGATTGCCGACCTCAAAGCCGGCGTTACTGACTAATGTGTCTCCGGAATCCGCCAGGGATGGAATCGCGAGTCCTACTATCAGCCAACAGAAGATGATGTAACGACCTTTATTCATAAAGATTAAGCCCGTATATGCCCCTCCGGATTGGGCGAATTCGTTTTACCATACTACCATTATACCAAGCCGGGTGCGTGATTGCAAATCGAGGTGTTCAGGGATGGCTGCCCCTCCATAGTTATTGGCAGGGGCGGTATGGTAACGATAGACAATATTCTTTAAAGAAACCGACGCCAAAACGAGAACCTGCGCCGATTTAGGCGAAAATTGCAGTGAAAATGGATTGAAAAAAAACAGATGAGAGTTTATAAATAACATATTGTAAGAGCAATCGTCCCCGTAGCTCAATTGGATAGAGCGTTGGCCTCCGGAGCCAGAGGTTGTGCGTTCGAGTCGCACCGGGGATATTGTGCAAATAGATAATTTTTGCTTGATTTATTGCGCTCTAATTCTTTTGTCTAACAAAGTTTTGGTGGTGATTGATGAAGCAGGTTTATATAATCGCCGGTCCAAATGGCAGCGGCAAAACTATTCTGGGCAGGGAGTTAGTCGAACAGTTTAATATTCCTTTTGTTAATGCAGATGATATTGCTTTGCAATTGGCACCGGATGGTGATGTTAAGAAAGTAAGACTTCAAGCAGGAAAATTATTTTTGAAGGAACTCAAAAGACGAATCGATGAAAATGGGTCATTTGTGATTGAGACAACCCTGGCTGGAAAGTATTTTATCAGGATTATTGAAAAACTCAAAAAAAGAAAGTATAAAATCACTTTAATTTATATTTTCGTTGAAAGTTGCCAGGAGGCAATTAACAAGATAAGACTGAGGGTCAAAAAGGGTGGGCATTCTGTTCCAGAAGAGGATGTTATTAGAAGATTTTATCGAAGTAAGAAAAATTTTTGGAATATTTACAAGAATCTTGTCGATGACTGGAAAATTTACTTTAGCGTCGAAGAAAGTTTCGGGATTGTTGCTATTGGCAGCGGTAAGCTGTATAATATTATTGACGAAAGAGGATTTAATATATTTTCAAAGGATATAAATAGTGTTTAATAAGACGGTTCGGGGTTTTTGAATGAATAGAAAAATAACTAAAAAAGACTATGAGCTTTCGATGGAGATTACTCGAATCGGTAATCGTGCTCTTTGCAAAGCCCATGAGGAAAACCACAAGAAGGGACTTCACAATATAATTTCGAGAAACAATAAGATTTACTTCGAACTTGCCGATGGAACTATAACAACAGATAATCCTTTGGAGTAAAGAGAACTATCCCGGATAAAATGGTTTTTTAGGCAGTCATATCCATTTTTCTTAAACTACTTCTTTTGGAGCCAGATGTTGTGCGTTCGAGTCGCACCGGGGATAATTTATTAAATCCGAATTCCGAATATCGAAATACGAAACAATATCGAATTACCGAAATACAAATGACCAAAACATTTTGAATACCTGCTTTTGCAGGTACGAATTTTAGATTTTGGTAATTTGAATTTGTTCAGGATTCAGGGTATAGTGTTTGGTGCATTATGTTTCGGTCTCAGCTCGACTGAGCTCGCAGAAGTCTGCGAACTCGGCGATGGATTAATACGTTATACGGATAGAAGGAAATCCAGGGATGGTAATACTTGTAGGGATTGATGAAGCGGGTTTCGGGCCGATACTGGGTCCGTTAGTCATATCGTCAAGTGCTTTTTTGCTTCCACATCAACTTCTGACTTCGGATTTGTGGCAGGTTTTAAGAAAAAGTGTGGCCCAAAGGCGAAGAAACCTTGCCGGCCGGCTGCTCATCGCCGACAGTAAAAAGGCCCACAACAAATCGCTCGGTATCAAACACCTGCAGCGGACGGTTTTGGCGTGTATGAAATGCCTGGAACAAGAGCCGGCAACATTGACAGAACTTCTGAACCTGCTGTGCCCGGATTGCATCGGCAGGATAAGCGAGTATCCCTGGTATAAAGAAGCGACGGAACAGACGATATTAGCCGAGGCAGGCGATAAAGAGATTACTTCGGGCGTTCTGTCGGACGACCTGAGCTCGAATGGAATCAAACTGCTTCAACTAAGAAGCTGCTGTCTGGATGTTGCTTATTACAACAAGATGGTCGGAAGTGTTAAAAATAAAGCCAATGTCCTTTTTACAGCAACCTCGCAACTGATAAAGAACGCTTTCGATAATTTTGCAGGAGATGATTTACAGATTATGATTGACCGGCAGGGGGGCAGGGTTCGGTATCGGAAAATCCTGCAGTTGATGTTTCCGGATATGAAATTGAAGATTCTCCGCGAGAGCCAGCAAAACAGCAGCTATGAATTACAAGCTAACGGCAAGTGTATGCGTTTGCATTTTGCCGTAGGCGCCGATGACCGATATCTGCCGGTATCGCTGGCATCGATGGTAAGTAAGTATGTGCGGGAACTTTTAGTTTATAATATAAACCGCTACTTTGCCGGCTTCGGCTCTGATTTGAGACCGACGGCGGGATACTGGAAAGACGGACTGCGTTTTATCGAGGATATAAAAACGAATCTACCTCATGTCAAATATGATAATAATCAGCTAATCCGCAGCCGATGAAATTTTAGCCACAGAGATATATAGCCACGAAGGCACGAAGACACAAAGAATTTTAGCCACAGAGAACACAGAAAGCGCAGAGATAATAAGTCGCACCCAAGCCGATCAGTAAGAGCGTTCGTAGCTCGGGCTGCAGCCATATTATACAACAGCTCGGATAAAAAATAGGTTTGGAGTCTTGACAATACATCCTTAATGGTGTATACTTAGATTGAGGTGATGTATTATGCAAAATAAAAAAGCAAAAGAAGCTAAAAAACGATGGGAAAACCTGTGTAGGAGTATTGCTAAAAAGAGGAATCCTT
Source organism: uncultured Pirellulales bacterium (assembly GCA_964461285.1). GTDB lineage: Bacteria > Planctomycetota > Phycisphaerae > Sedimentisphaerales > Anaerobacaceae > CAZBWE01. The sequence continues at coordinate 335 of CAYWUO010000141.1, read as the reverse complement.
TTGCGGGAATGAGTAAAGAACAAGTTATCAAAGAGCTTCGTAAAACAAGAGAGAAACTTTGGGAGGAAAAACTTGCAGCTCGTACTTGATTCAAATGTATACATATTTGGTTTTGGATTAGTGAAAGTACCCGCATGCAAGAGACTCATATTAACAATTATTGAACAACCATCTTTATATAGTTTGCGTATCTCTCGTAGCATTGTCGAGGAAATTCGCCGGCATCTTTCCTGCCCAAAATTGCCATAAATTACTTGCATCTACATAAATTTTTACGCAATAACAAACAACAAAAGGAGATGGATAAGCCAGCCCTGCTTATATCGTCGAGCGTC
>CAYWUO010000140.1:0-6358 GCA_964461285.1 uncultured Pirellulales bacterium | reverse complement strand
GACAGAAGACAGAAGACAGAAGACAGAAGATAGAAGACAGAAGTCAGAAGACAGACGACTGATGACAGAAGGCGGAGGACTCCTGCCTAAGGCCCCCGATCAGGTCGAGGGCAGGCGGCGGAGAAGAATTTCTAATATCGAACAAGATATCAAAAATGGGCGTAGTATAAACGTCTCGAGAGGAAAATTGGACTTATAGAGGGTCTTTTTATAAGACGGGCTAATTGTATATTAAGTTATGCTGATGCCAATATAATTTGAAAAATAATATTTTATTACGAGCCTTATATATAACGTATTTGTGAAAAACGCTTTATATTCGCTAAATTTCGCGTTTAAAGCGGTATTTCGTGCCTTCTTGTTAGGCTAATATTGACTTTTGTGCCTTTAAGTTATATAGTATATTTTTCATGATAAAATCTGTCAAAACAACTCGGAAGAAGCGGGTCGGGAAAGCCCCCTCCAAGGTTGCCAAGGTCAAAGTTAAAAAGGTGTTTAAGAACTATGACCAGGCGATAAGCTATCTTTTTGAGAAGACAGACTACGAAAAGCAGGAGAATTTACGCTATAATGTCAGCACATTCAGCCTTAAAAGGATGGAGAAGCTGCTTTCGCTATTAGGGAATCCACACAAAAAATTCCATACAGCCCATATAGCCGGTACAAAAGGTAAAGGCAGTACAGCCACGATGTTAGCCATGATGCTCGAGGCAAATGATTACAAGGTTGGATTGTACACATCACCACACGTGGTAAGCTTAAATGAGCGGATTGTGGTCAATTCTGAAATGATTCAAGATTCTCAGATGCACGGCCTGTTGAATCGCGCTTATGCAGCGATAGAGAAGATATCCAAGACAGACCCTCCGACTTTCTTCGAGATTTTTACTGCTCTGGCGTTTATGCATTTCGTTGATACGAAAGTTGATATTGGTGTGATTGAAACCGGCCTGGGCGGCAGGTTAGACAGCACCAATGTTATCTTGCCTAAGGTTGTTGGGGTAACCAGTTTGAGTATTGACCATCAGTATCAGCTCGGAGACACAATAGACAAAATAGCCAAGGAGAAAGCCGGAGTTTTCAAACGTGGTGTGCCCGTAATTACAGTTCAGCAGGAACCTGAAGCTATGCGCGTTCTGAAATCACATGCTGTTTCTGTCAAGGCGCCATTGAGTGTAACCGGTGATGATATTGATTTTTCGCATCGTTTTGAAACGTCGCCGGAGCACGGCCCACATACAAGAATCTGTCTGACAACGCCGACGAGTAAGTTCGAGCATCTGCGAGTACCGCTGCACGGAAGACATCAGGCAATCAACTGCGGCCTGGCTTTGGCTATGCTGGATAAACTCAAAGTCAGCGGCTTCAATATAGACAATGGAAAGGCGACTATCGGACTTGATAAGGTGTCGTTGTCCGGCAGAATGGAAATAGTTTGCGATGACCCGAGAATTATGATAGATGCTGCTCACAATGCCGCAAGTATTGAAGCCCTGATACATGCGATAGGTCAGCATATTCCTTACGATTCTATGGTGATGATATTCGGGTGTAACAAGGATAAAGACGTCAGAGGAATGCTGCATAAATTGCAGTATGGGGCTGATAAGGTAGTCTTTACTCGGAGTAACTCTGTCAAGGCGATGTCTCCACAGGATTTGGCTGATATTTATACGGAGATGTGCGGTAAGATGTGCCAGGTGGCCGCGAGCTTGGGTGAGGCATTGCAGATTGCAAAAAGTGCCGTCAGCAAAGGGGATTTGATTTGTATTACCGGCAGTTTTTATCTTATTGGTCAGGCCAAGATGCGTTTTCAGCAGAGTAAACTGATTCCAATTGTGTAATTTTCAATTAACGATTATTCAAAGCCCGTCTGTAGCAATTAAAACAATCTAAGCATAGCGTGGAGTTTATCTTTGGGCGAGGCCAGGTGCTCAGAGCCTGCCTTGAGCCCGTTCGACTATGCTCAGGATAAGCTTTGCCGAAGGGTGAAGGTTTTAAGATGGTTTGTTGACAAATATAACTGCTGAAGATATATCAGGTATATCAACTTATGTCCCGTGACCGGCGTCACGGCGTGCGAGAGATGAGTTATGGCGAAATTGCCGGAAATACAATATGCTGTGCAGCTGGTTGGATCTGATGAACTTGTCCTGAATAAATCCAGGGGGGTTTTTAGCCCCGGCCGACATCAGATTCTTTGCAAAGTCGAGGCGGTGGGACTTTGCTTTTCCGATTTGAAACTGCTTCAGCAATTTTCCAGTCATGTCCGCAAGGGTGAGATTGTTTCCGGAATCGAGCCTGAAATACTCGAAGAGATTCCCAGCTATGTCCCCGGCCCAAAGGCGACGATACCCGGACACGAAACTGTAGTGAGGATTGAGGCCGTTGGAACTGGTATGGAGAGCTTTAAGACAGGCGAACGTTATGTCGTGCAGACCGATTATCGCTGGCTGCGCACAGCCAGCTCGAATGCGGCCTTCGGATACAACTTCGAAGGAGCTCTTCAGGAATACGTTCTGATGGATGAAAGAATCATCACGTCACCGGAAGGTGAATCGATGCTTATACCTGTTGGAGAGAATTTTTCTGCTTCGGCAGTTGCTCTTGTCGAGCCGTGGGCGTGTGTCGAAGATGCCTATGCTTCAAGAGAACGAACGAATATAAAAACAGAGGGGCAGATGCTTGTTGTTGCGGATACAGAAGCAGCTAATGGGATTTTTAAGAATTTATTTGAACGCTATGGCAGACCAGCAAAGATAGTCTGGGCATCAAAATTTTCACCGCCGGCGGATTTAGAAGGCAAAATACAAAAGGCCGACAATACTCCGGAGCTTGCCGATGACAGCTACGATGATATTATCTACTTCGGTTCGGATGCAAATAAGGTTGAGATGCTATTTTTAAAGTTGGCTGCATGTGGTTTGTTGAATATCGTTCTTTGCGGTGGAAGATTTGGCAGAGATATTATTACTCCGGTCGGCAGGATTCACTATGGTGGCATTCGTATAGTCGGAAGTTGTGGTTTTGACCCGGCAGAGTCGATGAAAGTAATCCCGGAAAGCAATGAGATTCGAGCAGGTGACAGGATTAACGTCATTGGTGCAGCGGGGCCGATGGGTACGATGCACGTGATACGAAATATCTGCCAGGGCGTTGAGGGTGTGAGTGTTTTTGCAGGAGACATAGATGACGATAGATTGGCTAAACTTACGAAAATTGCAGAACCTTTAGCCGGGAAAAATGGCGTTGAATACAGTGCATATAATCCAAACAAAGAAAAAATTGCGCCGGAATTTGACTATATCGTTTTGATGGCACCGATTCCTGATTTGGTGGCGGCTTCGGTACGCGGCAGTCGTGAACGTGGTATTATAAATATCTTTGCCGGCATACCGGCGACGGTTACGGGAAAGATTGACCTAAATACTTACATAGAAAAAAAATTATATTTTGTTGGAATGAGCGGGTCAACTTTAGAAGATATGAGACGAATGCTTGATAAGGTTGAATCCGGCAGACTCGATACCAATGTATCCGTGGCGGCTGTTTGCGGGCTTGATGGTGCTGCGGAGGGTATTCGTGCGATTGAAAATCGGCTGATTTCAGGTAAGATTATTGTTTATCCGGCTTGTAAAGGTCTCGGACTGGTGCATCTGGAAGAATTAAACGAAAAAATGCCGGAAGTTGCTGAGTGTCTCGATAACGGAATATGGACAAAACAGGCAGAAGAAAAATTGCTGGAGAGTTTTTAGCTCTGCAGTGTGTCACTTTGTGTAAATAATACAAACAAAGCTTCGCCAAACCGGACAAAAAGAAATAGGTATAAAGAAAAAGGGAATACGGGGTAATGGATAAGGCATTATCGGATTTGATAAAGATATCAAATGAGACGGGCAAAGACCCGAGCCTTGTCCAGGGTGGGGGCGGTAATACATCGGTCAAGACAGCAGATGGTAAATTTATGTACATCAAGGCAAGTGGTACAGCTTTGAAAGATATGAACAGGAGGCAGGGCTGGCGGAGGCTAAGGCTTGATTCGGTTTTGAAAATTATCAAAGACAAATCGCTGGCTAAGCTCGACACGCAGAGCAGGGAAATCGAGGTCGTGAACCGACTGCTTCTTGCATGCGATGACAACATCAGCGACACAGCACGCCCATCAGTTGAAACTCACATGCATGCTATTCTCGGCAAGAGCGTGATACATCTGCATCCTGTTGTGGTGGGGGCATACGTCAACGCCAAAAATGGAAAGAAAGAGCTTGAAAAACTTTTCAAAAATGAGAAGCTCCAGCCATTATGGATACCTTATGCAGAACTCGGTTTTGCGCTTGCAAAGAAAATTTCAAAGCTGGCCGGTAATTATAAAAAGAAGTTCGGGAAAAAACCGGCAATAATTTTTCTTCAAAAACACGGGCTTGTCATAAGTTCCGATACAGCCGGAGGAGCTTTACGGCTGGTTCGCAGAGTTATCCGGGTATGTAAAAGCAAGCTGCCTGCTATGAAGGCCGGCAAGATAAAACACCCTGTGAATAAGGATATAACCAAGGCTAAATCGGTCATAAGTAAGGCGCTTTTCGATGTTACGGGCAAGCATATTCCTGTAAGTTACTTCGCAACCAATAAGCCGATGCTCACGTTTATGGCTCGCAAAGATGCGTCGAAACTACTGGCGAGAGAGGCGCTTACTCCGGCTGAGCTTGTTTACGCCAACGGCCCGGCAATGTGGGTTGAAATTTGCGATGTCGAAACAATCGCCCGGAGGTTAACGAATCTGGTCCGCAAAGGAAAAAGACCATCAGCAGCATTTATAGTAAAGGGAATGGGACTTTTTGTGGCTGGTGACAAAAAAAACGCTCCTGTTATCGCCGAGGTTACTACCAGCTCGGTTATGATACGCATCTGGGCACAGAGATTTGGTGGTATAGCAGCTTTGACAGAACGAGAGCAAAAGTTAGTTAATGAATGGGAATCAGGACTCGCCTCGCAGTAATGCGGCAAATGCCGAGGGTTGCATTTTACGAAGCAGATGTGCTATATTATTCTTTGCAATTGAAGGAGCTAATGCGAAACGCGAAAGAAATGAGGTTTCTATAAATGGCAAAAGAAGTAAGATTACCACATCTCGGAGAAACGATGGAGGAGGGAATCATTATAAGCTGTCTGGTCAATGTCGGCGATGAGGTTGAAAAGGGCGATGTGATTTTTGAGATAGAGACCGACAAGGCAACGCTGGAGATGGAGTCGCCCGATAGCGGCTTTGTAAAATATATCCTTGTCGAAGCGGGCCAGACAGTAAAAGTCGGAGCGCCGATTCTGGTTCTCGGCGATAAGGACGAAAAGGTTTCTCAAAGTTTCGTAGATACACTGAAAAAGAAAACACCAGCTGGACAGCAAAGTACATCCACAACAGAAAAAGATGCTAAAGCTTCGGTTACTTCCGGAACGGCCAACAAAGAAATGGGAGAGACCGAATCCAAGCCTGGAGAGACTATACCGCTTAGCCGGCTGCAGAAGATAACCGCTCAAAAAATGCTGAAGTCAAAACAAGAAATACCATGCTTCTATCTGACTGTAAAGGCCGATGTAACCGAGCTGGTGAAATTGCGAAATAAGCTCAATAAAACCAGCGATGTGAAAGTCTCCTATAATGATTTTATTATAAAGGCAGTCGCAACAGGCCTGGAGAAATTTCCGATTATGACGGGACAATCCATCGATGACAGTATCCAGCTGGCGGACGCAATCAACGTTGGATTTGCTATTGCGGTGCCGGGCGGACTGGTTGCACCGGTTGTCAAGGACGTAAATAAGAAGGATATCTTCGAGATTGCACGTGACAGTAAGGCGCTGATTGAGAAGGCCCGCAGCAATAAATTAGCTCCGACGGACCTGCAAGGCGGCTGTATAACCGTGAGTAATCTTGGCGCTTTCGGGATAGAATCTTTTATTCCGATAGTCGTGCCCGGCCAGTGCAGCATCCTGGGCATCGGCAGGATTATCGATACCTGTGTTCCTGATGATAGCAGCTTTATAGTTCGAAAGCTGATGAGTATGACGCGTTTCTCGGCGACGTTTCGGACTTCATACTGCGTCTCCATTTACCGCGTGTATGCGGAGCAATGAAGGATTTCGATATGCTGCCGCAGCTTACGTCAACAGGCTATAACTATCGGGGAGCACTCGTCCTGGCAGAGGCACTTGCCAAGCCCGAGATTGCCGCCGTATTGAAGACACTTCAGGAAGCCGGACAGGAACTCGTTAAGTGGCGCTCCAGAATGGATTCATTCGGCGATGAAATAGAAAAGCTGGGTTTCCCGCGATACAATCCGGGCACAGCCCAGGCGCCTTTCGA
>CAYWUO010000139.1:5932-6458 GCA_964461285.1 uncultured Pirellulales bacterium | reverse complement strand
TATCCATCACTCGAACATTGTGGCGCAGGGATTTCGGTCCCTTCAGGACGGACAAGCGGTAGAGTTTGAGGTTTCAGAAGGTCGAAAAGGACCTGAAGCAACTAATGTACGCCCATGCTGAGCAAAATCTTAGTGTGCAGGATTGGTGAAAACCAGAAGCCCCGCAAAAAGGTGGGGCTTTTTTATTGGTTAATGCTGTTTTTTAAGCCGGTTGGTCCAAACTTAGTAATAAATATATTTTTTGATTTCATCAAAGTAAAGATTTGATAATGTATAGATTTGAGTTTGAGAGACCTTATTAGAGAAATTGGGAAGGAGGCAGTTATGGGTATCAATTTCAAGTGGCTTGGTCATGCAAGTTTCAGGATATGTCACGAGGACACGGTAATATACATCGACCCCTGGAAATTAAAAGATGCACCTAAAGATGCCACAATAGTGCTTGTCAGTCATAGTCATTATGACCACTATTCTGCTGATGATATAAACAGAGTTTCAGGTCCTGATACGAAGCTGATTGCTTCGG
>CAYWUO010000139.1:0-5922 GCA_964461285.1 uncultured Pirellulales bacterium | reverse complement strand
ATGTCATTAGCCAGCACGGCAACGGTCAGTCAATCATGCCCGGGCAAAGGATTGAATTAGAAGGTATTAGCGTAACTGGTGTGCCTTCATACAATCCAAACAAGCAGTTTCACCCGAAAGCGAACAACTGGGTCGGATTTATAATCGAGCTGGGTTCCAAACGTATTTACTACGCGGGCGATACAGGCCTGACGGATGAAATGAAAGCGCTTAAGGATATTGACGTGGCACTTCTACCCGTGGGAGGCACTTATACTATGGATGCCGAGGATGCCGCTGAGGCCGTCACCTATATAAAGCCAAAACAGGCTATACCGTACCATTGGGGTGACATTGTCGGCACCCGAAAAGAAGCCGAGAAGTTTGATAAAAAAGTACTATGCAATGTAACGATAATGTCTTCAGGCCAGGCAATAAACATCGAATAATATAAAAAACGAGGTAAATGAAAAAAGCTGTAAAAAAAGATTATTAGTTAGCCGTAACTTTAGATTTTTTAGGAATATCGAGGACCCTTTTGCAGCGGGGGCATTGGACTTTATTGGCCTTGAAATTCGGCGGTATTTTTAATTTCAAGCCACACAGGCAGGTTAAAAATACAAATTGATTGACCCCCCGTATAATATCACCGACCTGACGCATTTGTTTTTCTGTGCGCTGTTTCTTTTTTGCTTCGACACTTGCCTGTCGCAAGGCAATATCTTCTTTGGTCAAGGCCATGGCTGGAACAACCGTCTTATTCTTTGTTACGTTTGTAAACGCATCCGAATAATCTTTAAAAGATGCTCCGTGGGACATACTGCGCAGAATTCTTACCCTTTCGGAAATCGGCGGATGTGTGCTCGTCAAATCGGAGAGCTTCATTTGCCCTTTTTTCTTGAAAGGATTAACAATGTACATCGGTGCTGTCACTTTATTGACACTGGCTAATTGCGGCGATGGGTCATTGGCAATCTTTTCCAGCGCGCTGGCCAGACCTTCCGGGTAACGTGTCAATCTGGCGCCGCCGGCATCGGCAAGATATTCACGCCTTCTTGAAAGTGCAAAATAAAGCAGTTGTGCCATTATAGGCGCCAGAATTGCAGCGATTATCGCAATTATCAGAAAAAGGATAGCCGCTTGACCTCCGCCTTTGCCGCCTCCCGAGTACCTTCGCCGTGAGCCCATTGAGCTATAAAACATACCTCGCAGAAAGACCTGCGAAAGCAGCACGATTGAGCCGAGCATTATACCTGCGACCGTCACGAAAAGGATGTCACGGTGCAGAATATGACTTATTTCGTGGGCGATGACACCCTGAAGCTCATCGCGATTGAGACGGCCTAAAAGGCCCGCTGTGACAGCAACGGAAGCGGTTTCGGGGCTTCGGCCGGTCGCAAAGGCGTTAGGGGCCGAATCAGGTATGATATAGACTTTGGGCATCGCAGGCAAAGACGCAGCGATTTTCATTTCTTCGACTATATTCAATAGCTGCGGGTGGTCGTTATGAGTTATGGCTTTGGCGTTGCTTGCTGCTAAAAAGATTTGGTCACCGCTGGCAAAACTTACCAAAGTAAGAATCAGCCAAATGACAAAAGCTATAATTAAGCCGAAAAAACCACCTTCAGAACCGAAAAAACCCAGGCCGATAACGAAACCTAACAGCAGTAAAACTACCGCCATCAGCACAATCAGCACGATGGAGTTTCTCTTATTAGCCCGTATCAGTTCCCACATTACATTAGGTTCTTAGTTTTAAGTTCTTGGTTTTTAGTTTGAGACTTTGCTTTAAAATGAAAAATTCAAAACTAAAAACTGACCTTAGGCACTTCTCGCTCTGCAGCAATCTCAATCTCAAAGAAATCGCGTTTGCCGAATTTGAACATATTCGCAACGATGTTAGAAGGAAACATCTGAATCTTGTTGTTAAAGAACAAGACCTGGTCATTGTAGCTCTGCCTGGCAAAAGAAATCTTGTTTTCGGTGCTCGTTAGCTCTTCCTGCAGCGAAAGGAAATTCTGATTGGCCTTCAAATCCGGATAGTTCTCGACAACCAGCATAAATTTGCTTAGCGCTTCACCAAGTGCACCTTCGGCTTTCGATGCTTCGGATACGTTTTTTGCTCCCATCGCCTGGCTTCGGGCTTTTGTTATCTCCTCGAAAGTCCCACGCTCGTGCTTCATATAGCCCTTGGCTGTTTCGACAAGATTAGGAATCAAATCGTGCCTGCGTTTTAGCTGCACATCAATCTGAGACCAGGAATTATCAACCTGATTTCGAAGCCGGATTAGGGTGTTATAAACACCAATTACAAAAGCAACCAATAGCGCAAGAACGACAGCAGCAACAATTAGTGCTGTCATAATTTTTCTCCTTGTATTGAATACACTTTTATATCTTGCACTACTTACTACGCATTTTCATAATAACCACCACGACGATAACAACAGCAGCGACAACAAGCCATATAGTCGTCCATGTACTCAGGCCCATTATGTTTCCAATAGCCATAATTTTCTCCTTTCAATAAATCTGTTTATCACGGGTATTGTACTAAGTTTCTCCTTAAACAGCCAGACATCTTTTTTTACAATTATTTTATTGTTCGGTTTCTAAGTAGAATCCTGCTGATTGTAACCGAACATGTCAGCCAATAATTTTCGAATCTTACTGTCTTTATCCAGTTCTGCTCTGTTTACGATATCCTGTAATTCACCTTTATCGAACCACAGACCGTCACCTCTGCTGCACTTATCTATAATCAAAGTTGGCCTGGAGGAGCCAACAATAATTTTTTGCATTTTTTTGTCACAGATAGGGCACTTTCTCGGATTTTCTGTAGATTCAGAGTCAATTTTGAACGAATCGAGCAATTGTTTGACCTTTTCGGGCTCACCTAATAGCAGTTCCAGCTCGCCGGAGTCCAGCCAGATACTGCTGCAATCGGTGCAAAAGTCGATTTCAACGTCGGCAAGCTCGAGAGTAATCATCGCATTTTTACAAGCTGGACAATCCATAAAATCGCCTTTTTCTAAAAATTCTACGCCGAGGCATATTACACACCTTGCTTTTTAATGTCAAGAAAAGCTTTTTGACGATTTTACAGTTAGCCACTTGACCAATTTTCATCGCCTATAGGGTCAAATATGTGCTTGACGACGGGAATATGCAGGGCTAATATAAATTTCCGTTATAAGAGGCAATGCTTAATAACAGCTAAATGGTTAAAAGGGCCGAAAAATGATTGTTGATTGTCATACGCATGTTAGTTGTACCGACGACGACGATATTGGCACATCTGAGCATCTCGAAGCGACACAAACAGTAGATATCTGTTTCGTGCTGGCTACCCCGGATGGGCCAAGTGAAAAGGTCAATAAGAAACTTTCTGAGTATGCAAACAAACATCAGGAAAAAATGGTTGGTTTTGCAGTCATAGAACCTACCAAAGATAACATAGGTATCAAAAACCTGACATCCATCCGGGACAAGCTCCAGCTCAAGGGTGCGGTTCTGTACTGCTGTCGCTGTGGTTTTCATCCGGCCCACAGCAGGGCGATGCGCTTCTACGAATCGGCACAACAGCTTGGCCTGCCTGTCTTTTTTCATAATGGCGGCATTTTGCAGTCAGACGCCATTCTGGACTACGCCCAGCCGTACCTTTTGGATGAGGTTGCCAGGACATTTCCAGACTTAAAGATTATCATCGGGACTATGGGAGTGCCTTTTGTGGAGCAGACATTGTCGATGTTAGCAAAACACGAAAATGTATTTGCGGATTTGACGATAAGACCCGGCAATGTCTGGCAAACTTATAATATTGTAGTTGCGGCGTATGAGAGAAGGATAATGAATAAATTGCTTTTTGGAAGTGGCTTTCCACTCAGCAATCCAGGCCGGTGCATAGAGACGCTGCTCGGTTTTAATATGCTTTTAGGTGACACAAGGCTGCCAGCGGTTCCGCGAGGCAGCATTCAAAGCATTATTGAACGTGATACGCTGGAGTTGCTCGGGATAGAGCATAAAATTGAGATACCACAAAAGCATGAGACGGAGCATAAAACTGTAAAAGCATAAGTCCCCTGTGTGCTCACGAAAATCAGGAAGATAAGTAGCGATGGCTGAGCTTTTAGAAGAGCAAAGGGAGAGCTGGGGGACACGGGGTGGTTTTATTCTTGCAGCAGTTGGTTCAGCGGTAGGTTTGGGCAATTTGTGGGGCTTCCCATATAAACTTTACAGCTACGGCGGTGGTGCATTTCTGATTCCGTATATAATCGCTTTATTCTTGGTTGGTATTCCTCTGATGGTTCTTGAGTTTAGTCTCGGCCATTACACCCAGCGGGCGGCACCGAACGCATTCAAGCAGGCTCACAGGAAATTCGAGTTCGTTGGCTGGTGGGGAACCCTTATGGGTTTTATTGTCATCATCTACTACGCAGTTCTTCTTGCATATTGCTTTAGCTTTTTATGGTACAGTATTGTCGGTATTTTTAATGGCGGACATTTGCCTTGGTCTGGTGAAGGAATTGAGGGAGTCGAGAACGCGAAAAAATTCTTTTTTCAGGAATATCTGGGATATCAGCAAGGCACCGCACTTGGAAATATCAGATGGAATATTGTATTTCCGTTGTTTATCACCTGGGTGGCGATGTACTTTTGTATTTTTAGGGGTGTGCGGCTGGTCGGCAAAATTGTCTGGCTGACCGTCCCTCTGCCGTGGCTCATGCTGCTTATCCTTACGGTGCGGGGCCTGACGCTTGAGGGCAGTATGCAGGGTCTGACGTATTACCTGGACCCTGTATGGTCGGAGCTTGCAAAACCTGTTACGTGGCGTTACGCATTCGGGCAGGTCTTCTTTTCATTAAGTCTTGCCTGGGGCGTAATGATTACATACGCCAGCTTTTTGCACAGAAAAAGTGATATTAATAATAATGCAGCGGTCGTAAGTCTTGCAGATTTTGCAACGAGCTTCGTTGCCGGTTTAGCTGTCTTTGCCACATTAGGAGGGATGGCTTTTATTACCCAGCAGACGGGTCATTATATACCGGTAGAAAAGGTAGCTGAGAAAGGGCCATCGCTGGCATTTGTGGCATTTCCCTATGCACTGGCGCAGTTGCCTTACTCTGCGTACTTCAGTTTTGTTTTCTTTTTTGCACTTGTGACTTTGGGTATTGACTCGGCCTTTTCGATTACTGAGTCGGTTCTGGCAAGTATCGTCGATAAGACGGGGTGGCGAAGAGATATTGTCCTGCCGGTAATTAGTATTGTCGGTTTTTCGTGTGGTCTGTTCTTCGTCACAAACGGAGGATTAAACTGGCTTGGAACCATCGACGGCTTTGCCAACGGGACCTGGGGTATTGCATTTATGGGTCTGTTGGAATGTCTGGTTCTGGGCTGGCTCTGGAAGATTGGAATATTAAGGCGTCACGCTAACAGCCGAAGTGATTGGAACCTCGGCAAATGGTGGGACTACCTGATTCGGCTGGTTATCCCTGTACTGCTTGGGACGCTTTTCTTCTGGCAGCTTTTTGAAGACCTAAGTGCTGAAGCTGGCTTCTTAAGAAATCCGCAAGGAGAGTGGATACTGCCGAATTGCGTGGGACTTGGTGTTATAGCACTGGTACCCGTCTTTGCGGTTATTTTCAGCTTATTAAAAGGTCGTCGGGATATTCAAATATCACAGCACAAAGAGCAGGATATGCAAACCAAAGCCAGGTTCAGCGGACTGCTCGCACTTTTACTGGCATTGATTCCAACAGCAGGCTTGCTCATTATGGTTTATAAGAGCTCTATCCCGGAGGCGGCCGAGAATGCAGCCGGAAATTTGCAGTTTTGGTTATTGCTGTCAGGTAGTTTAATTTTGGTATTGCTCAGTAATTACATTCTTGACAAAAATAATACTGCCGATAGTCAGGCATCCTGGTTTGCCAGATATGCGGGGAT
>CAYWUO010000138.1:0-6493 GCA_964461285.1 uncultured Pirellulales bacterium | reverse complement strand
CAGGGTGGGTAAATAAATAAAAAGAAATCCCCACCGCGCAGGGTGGGTAAATAAATAAAAAGAAATCCCCACCGCGCAGGGTGGGTAAATAAATAAAAAGAAATCCCCACCGCGCAGGGTGGGTAAATAAATAAAAAGAAATCCCCACCGCGCAGGGTGGGTAAATAAAAATAAAGAAACCCCCACCGCGCAGGGTGGGGGCTAAATAAATTCTAGATACTGGATGCCAGATTCTAGATGCTGGATGCCAGATTCTAGATGCTTGATGCTAGATTCTGGATACTGGTACCCCGCCCAGAGGACGGGGCTAAATATATTCTGGATTCTAGATACTAGATACTGGATACTAGAAGACAGAGGGCGGAGGACAGAATCAATTGATTAGTGATAAATGATTAAAAGAATGCACGGCCAGGATGGCCGTGCTACGAAACGACCCCCGAAGCAGGCTTCGGGGCTAAATAAAAACCTCTTGCGGTGCAACATAATTTAATAACCCCCCCCAGTGCGGGGGGCTAACAAACCCACACAATAAATTGCGGGGCTAAATACAACCCCGCCCAGAGGACGGGGCTAAACATGACTCACAGCTAAACGACCCCCGAAGCAGGCTTCGGGGCTAAATATGACTCACAACATAAATCCCCGTCGCAAGCAACAGGGCTAACCGTCTCAAGGTTGGATAAAAAAAGGCCGCTTTGAAAAGCGGCCTTTTGATTCGTGGTCAATCCATTCGTTAGCTTTTACAGATCTCCGTTACCACCCTCGCTTTGCTGTTCTCTTGGATGAGCGCTTTCGTAAACCTCTTTAATTTTTTTTGTGCTAAGATGCGTGTAAACCTGCGTTGTCGACAGCGACTGATGGCCAAGCAGCTCCTGAACGCTACGCAAATCGGCTCCATTGTTCAACATATGCGTAGCGAAGCTGTGACGCAATGTATGCGGACTGATTGAGGGGTCTAAACCGGCCATCTTGAGATATTTATCCATCTTGCGACGAACACTACGCGTGCTGAGGCGTCGGCCGTGCTTGTTTACGAACAATACCTTCGAGTCAAAATTGCTGTTGCTCTGTGCCCGCTTGTTTCTGAATTCCATATAGTGCTGAATAATCTGCAATGCGGACGAGCTGATGGGCGCAATTCTTTCCTTTTTGCCCTTTCCCCTGACGTGTAAGACCTCACCGAGAAAATCTATGTCGTCCATATTCAGCCCTACAAGCTCGCTTACCCTGATGCCTGTGCTGTAAAGCGTCTCCATGATGGCTCTGTCTCTTGCGCCCAACCAGTTATCCATTGGTGGTGTCTCAAGCAGTCTCTTTACTTCTTCATATTCAAGGAATCGCGGCAGCTTTTTATCCTGCTTGGGTGTCCTTACTTCTGTAACAGGATTGGAGCTAATATGGTTCCTTTTAACAAGGAACTTATAAAAGCTCCGCAGCGTGGCGAGCTTGCGAGCAATGGTCGATTTTGAATACTGCTTCTCATTTAGAAAAGCCAAATACGCTCTGACGGTGCTTACGTCAATTGAAAGAAGTAACTGGTTAATTTTCGGCTTTACTGCGACTGCTGTAGCCATGCCGCCATGCTGCTGAGCCATTGTCTCGGCATCCTCTGTCCCACCTTCGGAAGAGCCAATCAAAAACTCACCATACTGACTCAAGTCGGCACCATAACACTTGGCCGTATGCTCGGAAAACCTCTTTTCAAACTTCAAATAATTTAAGAACTCTTCTACAATTGTACTATCTTTCATAATCTATCTACCTAAATTTATTTGTGACCTTATTTTCCATTGTCTTATTTACAAGTCACTTCCCTGTTTAACACAGAGTTTCCAAAAACTTTAATTACATTAATTCACTCTTACTAATTCATGTGAATTTGCGTATCTGCATCTTCGTGTAAGAGTTCATTTGCCTGGCCGATAAGCGATTGGGTAAGTTTGAAACTCAACACAGCCGCATCAAACCAATCAAAATCCGTTCGCTCATCCTTTGCCTGCTCAATCAGTGCATCCAGAAGTTCATCTTCCTGGCCGCTCTCATAGCGAAATATAAATTTTTCCACTCCCTTATTTAAGACCAGTTGTTGTTTTGTTCTTTTCATTGACATAGATAGTTTTAACTTTCAGATGCCATGTCTAAATATACACATTTTTATCAGCGCAAAATCAACCAACTAAAAGGCAAATATTTACTTTTCTTCTATAGACAGATACGATAAAAACAACGCTATAGAAAACGTTACTATGCTTTTATCGGCCAATAAGGCCCCTGTCTTCACAAATTGAACACGAATGTTGCAAGATTTCGTGCAAATTTATACAAAGAATTCTTGTTTTGTTGATTATTGGTAGACCCTGATAAGATGCCCTTGTTTGGCGGGATTTCGTTCTAATTTGCTTTGAAGTAGGTTGTCCCGTCCCTCCGCTCGGACTCAATACGTCCCTGGCTTTGAAAGTGACTGATATATTTTAATGTTTCATTGTGTGGAATACCAAGTGCTGAGCATATATCATTCAGCGAGCAAGGCCTGCGTTTTAGCATTGATAATACGTCTTCGGCCATGTTTTCGGCGTACTTATCGGTGAAGTGATATGAGAAATCAGCCACGACCTCACACTTTGGACCCAGTTGGGTGGCGATTGTCTTCAGCTTCTCTGCATCCAATCTCCTGATATCAGCATCTGCGGTAGGTCGTACAGCCGTATTAAGCTGAATCTTGTCAGGACGAATACGCTCTATAGCATCCTTGATTTTGTCAATTTGCTCGATATCAGTATTCATATCCCCGACTAAGAACACTTCAAGCCATATCTGTCCGGCAAATTCTTTTCGAAATTCAGATAATCCATCGATAAGTTTTTCAATACTAATATCTTTGTGTGGACGATTGATTCTCTGAAAGGTTCGCTCGTCACCGGCATCTAAAGACGGCAGGACCACATCGGCCTTGGCGCAGGCTGCTCGCACATCTTCTCTGTACATCAGCGTACCGTTAGTTAGTATTGCTACAGGAATAGTGGTAATTTTTTTTATGCTTTCGACAAACTCACCGAGGCGTGAGTTCAGTGTCGGCTCACCGGAACCGCTGACAGTGATATAATCGGCTTCTAAACCCTCTGATAATTTTTCTCTCAGCTCAGCTAACACCGCCTCAATAGGTACGAAGTCACCACGCTCAATGGTAATTTCCGTGGTTCTGCCAAGCTGGCAATAGACGCAATCCAGTGTACAGAGCTTAAAAGGCACGATATCAACACCAAGACTGCGGCCCAGCCTTCGTGAAGGCACCGGACCGTATAAATATTTCTTCTTCTTTTGCACTTTATCTGCGTAGGACCTCGAATATTTCCTTACACACTTTTAGTAAATCTTCAAGTGAGTCTATCGGCATAATGCTGGCGGCGTCTGATTTTGCCTTTTCTGGCTCGGTGTGGACCTCAATAAAAAGGCCGTTTGCTCCGGCTGCTATAGCTGCTTTGGCCAATATCGGAGACATTTCACGCCTGCCGGCACTGGCATTGCCGAGTCCACCGGGCAGTTGAGTACTATGAGTAGCATCGAAAACAACCGGATAGCCGAACTTTTTCATAGTATCAATAGCAGTCATATCATTGACCAGCCGATTATAGCCAAAAAATGTACCCCGCTCGGTAAGTATAATCTTTTCGTTATCACAGGCACGAATCTTCTCGACCGCGTTTTTCATCTCTTCCGGAGAGAGAAACTGGCCCTTTTTAATATTTACCGGTTTGCCCGTTTGTCCGCAGGCACAAAGTAAATCTGTTTGCCTGCATAGAAAAGCGGGTACCTGGAGACAATCGACGACTTCGCTAACAACAGCAGCCTGAGCCGGCTCATGCACATCAGTCATAACAGGCAGGTCAGTCTGCGTGCGAACTGCTGCGAGAATCTCCAGACCCTTCTGAAGGCCTGGGCCGCGGAAGCTGTGTAAGCTGGAGCGATTGGCCTTATCGAAACTCGCCTTGAATATCATTCCAACACCGGTCTTTTGGCTGATGTCGATGAGTCTATTCGCAATATCCAGACAAGAGCTTTTGCTTTCAATAACACAAGGTCCTGCCATTACAAACAAAGGCGCATCCAGACCAATATCAACATTGCCAATCTTGAAGTTTACCTTATTCATATCTTCAATTTCATCCCAATGCCCTGATAATTCTTGTTCTTATTCCCGCCGGCCTAGCACCCTCCAGTACCATACAATTGACAGCCTGCGGTATCACCTTAATTTGCACCGGCAAAACCGGCCCAGGGTCACCATCGATTTCAGTTTTAATATCGGTGGTCCCGGAACTCACAGTGATTTCTCTGCCCTGACGATAGATAACATCTCTACAGTCGGCATGCTGTTTCAATGTCGTCATAATTGCATGCTTTAGAAGGTGTAGTTGAGATGCACATTTATAAATACACACGTCTAACAAGCCGTCACCAATATCAGCATAGTGTAATATCTGCAGGCCTACGGCATATCTTGAAATATTTCCGACAAAAACCAAACCGGGACCATCGAAGATTTCTTCGCCGTCCACCTCTACCTTCATAGCATCGAATTTATAACTCCAGAATGTTCGCCATATTGGCCAGAAGTAATCAGAGTGATCTATGTGTCCGGCCCGCTGACTACTGACGCGTTCGACCACCTGGCCGTCAAATCCAAAACCGGCTATAGAAGTAAAACATTTGCCGTTCGCACTTCCGAGGTCAAAAGGCCGAATGTACGCCCCTTCAAATGTCCGTATTATTGTACTTAATTTTTCATCAAATCCCAATTCATTCGCCAGCAGGTTTTCCGTGCCGCAGGGAACTATCAGCAAAGGTTTGTCACTGCCTTCAAGACCGTGTGCAACCTCTCTAACGGTACCGTCGCCACCGGCGGCAACAACCATTGCACAGTTATAATCCACCGCTGCATCAGTGGCTAACTCGCAGGCATTGGCCAGTGAAGTGGTCAAACTCACCCTTACATCATAGCCCTTGTTGACAAGGTATTGCTCAAACTGCCGCCCGACGAGCTTACTACTCGTGGCGCCGGACTTGGGATTTACGATATAGCAAATATATCCGTCACTCGGTTTCATAATTACGAATTTGCGTCTGTAAAATAAACTTGCCTTTGCTCTTTGCCAAGCTCGCGGAGCTTAGCCGTTATCAAACCTGCATAACTTTTTTTTATGTGGGGCAGGTCGTGTAAACCAAGACTTTTTTGTACATCTTCAATTTTCTTTTCATCAGGTCCTTCTATTTCCACGAAATAACCCAACAGCGGCAGCTCATCAAGTGCAACCTCACAGTCCTCAAGCAGCCATACAAGACGCTTTTTCTCGATGGCCAGCGCCGTTTCATAGCCAAGAGCAGTAAATAATTTTTGTATTGCATCGCCGTCTGTGATTTCTATTTCTATCTCCTGCCTTTTCTTGAAGGAGCTTTTTTCTTTAGCGCCTTTGTATGTCAAAAAAAACCTTTCGCTGCCGCCAGCCAGCTGACGTCGCAGTCGAAGACACCTGTCGGTTTCTTTCAAGGTCATATTTGCATCATCGAAGTGGTAATCCGTCTGCAGCCGTTTTTCCAGGAATTCAGCGCCAAGCTCGGTCAGCTTGCTCTTTATCTCTTCCAGAGATTCAACCTTCAGCTTTGTTTCAATTTCGAAACACATTTTTTCCCAATTGATTATGTGATTATGCTAACAATTCTGGGTTTAGCGACAATAACTTTCTTAGCGGGCTTACCCGCCAGAGCAGCTTTTACCTTATCGCTGGAAAGTGCCCTGCTTTCTATCTGTTTTTCATCCGTATCAGCAGCGACAGTAATTCTGTCTTTTATTTTACCATTTACCTGAATCGCAAGCTCGATTTCTTTTTCCTTAATAAGCTCTTTATCGTACTGCGGCCACGGCTCATAAGCCAGACTGTCGGAGTGGCCTAATCGCTGCCAAAGCTCTTCAGCAATGTGTGGTGCGAACGGAGCGAGAATCAAAACGAATTTCTCAACCACTGATTTTGGTCTGATTTGCTGTTTGCTGAGATGATTTACAAAAATCATCATTTGGCTGATAGCAGTATTAAAGCCGAAGCTTTCGATATCATCGCCCACTTTCTTGATGGTCTGGTGCAACAGCCGGAGCGTCTGTTCATCCGCCCGGGCATCTTTTACCGCATCGACAAGTCCGCCCGTATCCTCGTCTATAACCATTCGCCAGGCCTTCTGCAAAAATCGATATACGCCTTCCACACCCTGCATATTCCAGGGCTTGATTGACTCCAGCGGCCCCATAAACATTTCGTAAAGCCGCATCGAATCGGCACCATAATCGGTAACGACCTTGTCGGGATTAATTACGTTGCCGCGGGACTTGCTCATCTTCTGGCCGTCTTCGCCGAGAATCATTCCCTGATTAACGAGTTTCTTAAACGGCTCTTTGGTGCTGACTAAACCTAAGTCATAAAGCAGCTTGTGCCAGAACCGC
>CAYWUO010000137.1:0-6519 GCA_964461285.1 uncultured Pirellulales bacterium | reverse complement strand
CGCAAAACTGCTGGCCATAGCCGACCGAGCCGTGGAAGTCCACCATAACACAAGCATAGCCGGCAGCCGCGTAGACCTGCGGATTCCAACGATGGTGAAATGTGTTGCCAAACGTTCCCTGAGGGCCTCCGTGGATGAGAAATGCAACGGGATATTTCTTGTCGGCTTCGAAATCTATCGGCTTAATGATATAGCAGTAGACCGTTTCATTATTCCATCCGGCAAAAGAGAATTGCTCATATTCGCCCACGCGAACAGCAGAGATTTTTTCAGCATTTATGTTAGTGATTTTGCGTACATTGCTGCCATCGGGATTAATCGAATAAAGCTCTACAGGACTTCGCAGGTTCTTCAGGCCAAAAATAATCCTCTCACCTGCAACACCACATAAACCGACAGAGCCGTCTTTGACTACAATATTAACCTTGCCGGTCTTGACGTCGATAGCAAAAAGAGATTTCTGGCCGATGTTGGTAACCGTTGCAAAGATCGTTTTTCCGTCGGCTGACCAACAGAGCGACGATGGGCTGCGGTCCCATTTTTCAGTAAGGATTTTCTTTTTACCTTTTGGCCAGGACATAAGAACAATCCGAAATCTGTCGGACTCGTAAGCGGGTCTTTCCATAGCAAGATATGCAAGAGTCTTGCCATCGGGCGAGAAGACGGGATTGGTATCCCAGGCCTGGTTTTTCTCGGTCAGGCATTTCGGCGGCTCTGAGCCGTCAACGGGCGCAAGGTAAAGGTCGAAGTCCGTTGACCAGGGCTCTTCTCGGCCGACGTTGCGGGCGGAAAAAATAACGGCTTTGCTGTCCGGCGTGAATGTGATTTCGTCCGTATCGCCGAAGGGCTTGGAAGGTGTATCGGCGTCCATACCCAACATCACGTCAACTGGAACATTTGAATCAGAAGGCATAGCGAACAGATGTGAGCGTCTGCCGTCCTTGTAGGTGTCCCAGTGGCGAACGAATATCCGGTCGTAAATTTTTCCTTTTGCCTTTTTGTTTTCAATTTCATCGAGCCGGCTCTTTGTCTGGGCCGTATTGCAATCGACAAAGACATCGATTGTAAAGGCAATGTGCCCGCCGTCCGGTGAGACTACAAGATTTGCAATGTCGAGAGGAAGGTCGGTAACCTGCTCGGCCTCGCCGCCGTCGATTTTGATACGCCAGAGCTGCGATGTGTCCGTGCGTTTCGATATAAAGTAAATGGTCCTGCTGTCCGGAGCCCATCGTGGATTGGAATCGTTTTCTATGTGGGTAGTCAACTGGCGAAGGCCGGTCCCGTCGGTTTTAACAAGCCAGAGGTCTTTTCGGCCCTTTTCTTCTTCGAGGTCTGTTTTCTGCAACACAAAGACAATCCACTTTCCGTCCGGTGAGACCTGCGGGTCGGAGAGCCGTTCCATCGCAAGCATATCGTGGATTGAGAAAGGATGTGTTTGGCCGGCGGTTGCAGAAATATCGTTTGGATTAGCTATGCACAAAGTGCCGAGTAAAAACAAAGCGATAAGGTTCATAACTATCCCCTTATAAAATTAGTTAATTAGTTATTGCTGGTCGGATTCATCGTTTGTTAGAACCGCAGGGATATCGAGCCAGAAGGTCGAACCTTTATCCGGCTCACTTTCCAGGCCTATGCTGCCAGCGAGCATAGTTGCCAGCTCCTTGCTGATAGTAAGGCCCAGGCCGGAGCCGTCCGACTGGCGGGTCAAAGAGCCGTCAATTTGCCGAAACTTTTCGAATATTTTTTCCCTGTCAGCGTCGGCGATACCGCAGCCGGTATCGGTAACCGCGATGCGAACCATATTTTCTTCGCGCATTTTTGCCTGAACTTCAATCCTGCCCCGCTCCGGCGTGAATTTAACGGCGTTGCTGAAAAAGTTGTAAAGAATCTGCTGGACCTTGCCGGGGTCCGTTGAGAGCAACGGAATGTTATCTTCGATTAGAAGCTTGACTTTGATTTTCTTTTTCCTGGTTTGCAGAGAGAATTGCGCGGCGATGTCCTTGACAAGCTCTGATATAGATGTCTGTTCAATATGCAGCTCCATTTTACCGGCTTCTGTCTTTGCCAAATCCAGCAGGTCATTAATCATATTTAAGAGTCGGTTTCCGCTGGAGATGATATTTTCGGCGTATCTTATGTTCTTATCCTTTTTTAGAATGTCTGGTTTGTCCCTTAAAACCTGAGCAAAACCAAGTATGGCGTTGAGCGGAGTTTTAAACTCGTGAGAGATATTGGCTAAAAATTCGCTCTTTAGCTTGTTTGCCTTGAACAGCTCGATGTTCCGGTCGGAAAGCTCTGCAATTTTGGCATCGAGCCGTTTGTTTGCCTGGCGGAGCTTTTCCTGCGCCGCCTGCAGGCCGTCGAGCATGTGGTTGAAGGCATCTGAGAGCTTTTCGTATTCATCGCCTGTTTTTATTGCGCTTCTTATGTCGAGGTTTCCCTCGGCGACGTTGTTTGCAAGGGCTCTTAACTGTCGAATCGGCCTTAAGATTACCCGCTGGGTAATCATATAAAAAGCAACGATGGCACCTGTGCCGCCAATCAGGCCGGCGACGATTGTCCAGATAAGATTCATAACAGCGGTGTTGCTGATTTCAGCTGCGGGACGATTAATAACTGCAGCGCCGATGGGCTCATTTTTGTTAAATGGACTGGCGGACCCCTGCGGATTATGACAGCTTATGCAGGTTTCGGTTGCCTTGAAAATCCGTACATAACCGCTGTGCAGGACGCCGTCATGTCTGGCAAAGGTAATATTGTCGTCCCTGCCCTGGTCGTCTTTTAGCAGCTCGACCATATTCTTCAGCTCGTCGGTCAGGGCCTGTAATTGCTCATTGTCCTGTTCCTTGGTGAAGCGAATCCAAAGGATGTCAGATTCGTTAACATCGAGCACGGTACCGGTGTTGGCAAGGGACGGCAGTTCCGTTTCAGCGACATGTGTCGGCTGGAAGTGTCGGCGCAGCAGGATTTGCGAAGTTGCCCTGCCGGCATCCAGCGAGGCCTTTTTGGTCAATTGTCTCATCCAGATATATGGTATAAGAAGCGCAATTGCGAGGGTAAAAATGACCGCAGCCCCAAAGGTCAGCTGAACTTTATGTTCGAGCGATAAAGGTGTTAACCGCAGCAGCTTCAAAATCCTCAGTAAAATGCGTTTTAATCTGTTCCGCATTGTATTAACACTTAAAAATGGTCAAGAATCCGCGTAAAACGCGGAGCTAAATATAGATTACTTTTCTGCGCTGGCAATGATAACTGTTATGGTTTATTGCATTTCCTCGTCGGTTTTTTGTACGGGTTTGTGCGAATGTCTTTGGGTTCGGAGGTTCAGCTCGTCGAGTTGTTTGGCGTCGACCTCGCTGGGTGCATCGGTCAAGAGGCACTGGCCCCGCTGGGTCTTTGGAAAAGCAATGACTTCTCTGATATTGTCCGTTCCGGTAAGGAGCATAATCATTCTATCCAGGCCGAGGGCAATGCCGCCGTGCGGAGGTGCGCCGTATTCCAGGGCCTTTAAGAAAAATCCGAACCTTTGCAGGGACTGCTGCCTCGAGATTTTCAGCAGGCCAAAGACCTTCTGCTGAACCTTCGGGTCGTGTATACGAATGCTGCCTCCGCCAATCTCGCAGCCGTTGACGACAATGTCGTATGCCTGTGAGCAAATGTTGGCGGGGTCAGTGTCGAGCTTTTCCAAATCCTCCGGTACTGGAGAAGTAAAAGGATGATGCAGAGAATCATACCGTTTTTCATCCTCGTTCCATTCGAGCAGCGGAAAGTCAACCACCCAAAGAAACTCGAATTTATTCTCATCATAGAGCTTCAACTCTTTCGCCAGCCGACAGCGCAGTGGCGCCAGTGCTTTGTTGACGGCGGATTCTTTGTCGGCGACGAATAAAAGCATATCGCCATCTTTTGCGTCGAAGAGCTCTATAACCTTCTGCTGCTGTTCGGGGCTGAAGAATTTTGCGGAGCCGCCGGCCATTGATAACTTGTTGTTTTCGGTTTTGACCTTTGTCCAGGCCAGGCCTTTTGCGCCGTAGTCAGCAGCGAAATTTGTCAGCGTTTTTTCAATATCGCTTCTGGAATATTTTTCTCCTGCGGCACAGAGGCCCTTTACGATGCCGCCATTTTCAACCGCCGAGGTAAAGACCTTGAATGTGCTTTGTCCGGCGATATCGGATATGTCTTTTAGCTTCATATCAAATCTCAGGTCGGGCCTGTCGGTGCCGTAGTTGTCCATAGCGTCTTTGTAAGAGAGCCTCTGCATCGGTGCCTTGACGTCAACGTCCAGAATTTTATTCCAGATTTTTGCTACGAGATTTTCGTGGACGCCGATTACGTCGTTGCTGTCGATAAAGCTCATCTCGACATCTATCTGAGTAAATTCAGCCTGCCTGTCGGCCCGTGGGTCTTCATCGCGGAAACAGCGGACTATCTGGAAGTATTTGTCAACACCGCTGACCATAAGAATCTGCTTGAATAACTGCGGGGACTGAGGCAGCGCATAAAAGCAGTTCGCAAGCAGTCTGCTTGGCACGAGAAAATCCCTTGCGCCTTCGGGCGTACTTTTTGCCAGCATCGGTGTTTCAATCTCCCAGAATCCCAGCGCGTCGAAATAGTCGCGGGCGATTTTTGTTACGCGATGCCGCACCTGTAAATTGTGCTGCATTTGTGGTCGGCGAAGGTCAATGTAACGACTTTTCAGGCGGAGCTCTTCCCCGGTTTTTTCTGCTGCATCGATTTCAAAGGGTGGTGTTTTAGAGATATTTAGAATTTCCAGTTGCTCGACGGCCACTTCGATTTGGCCTGTGGGCAGCTTTGGATTTGCCATGCCCTCGCTTCTCGGCTGAATAGTACCTTTGGCTGCTATTACCCATTCGCAGCGTATCGTTCTTGCCAGCTTGTGGTCTTCGGGCTGCTTCTCGGGATTAAAAACAAGCTGAGTCAGGCCGTATCTGTCGCGTAAATCGATAAAAACCAGGTTGCCGTGGTCGCGGTAGGATTGGACCCAGCCGGCCAGGATTGCCTTTTTGCCAGCATCATCCAACCGAAGCTGGCCGCAGGTATGTGTTCTTTTTAGCATCGCAAAATCTCTCTAAAAATAGCATTTTGAGCCTGAATCTGAACCACGATTCTCTATATGTATCTGCTATACACAAATTTATGATATTGTCCAGCGGCCGTTTCGTCAATAACGGTTTTTAGGATTCGGCTTTTGACGGCTGTGTCGATTAGACCGGCTGGGCAAAACACCTGTTTTTTACAGGGGATTGCGCCGGTGCTGCGAACACAGGCAAAAATCGGATATGCGCTTCTAAATACCCGAAAAATTTTTTTTGAAAATAGAGATTTTATTAATTTACTACTTGACAATATATATAGATGTTGTTATTTTAGCAAGAGAGTGAGTTCATTAGCGAAATCATCAAGGAAGTGTAGTTACTAGGTGTATTTTTTTTCGCCTTAGACGAACAAAATTTTTTGAATAAAGTATTTCTTAATAGAGTTTTTTGACATACGATAAATTAAGCATTCAACAGGGCTGGGGATATCTCGCTTTTTCCTCTCCCTCCGCACCCAGCCCTGTTCTCCTTTTTTATAAACTCCCTGCTCAAGTTTTATCCCAACTTTATTTTATAGCGTAGTTAACGATATTATAGGCGGGTTTTTTGTCGGCGAATTTTGCATTGGCAGAAATTATATCGGACCAGCAAAATTATTTGGATTGTTGCAGAAAAGATTACTCTGACTGCTGTGGAGGTTTTGCTAATACTCGTTATTGAGAAATCTTATTAGCTCGTCGGGAACATAATCGTTGGCAAATGCAAGGATATCGTTGACTTCGGCTGAGGTCAGGTTATCGGTTGTTTTGAGGTTGTTTATGTCGACGTTTACAAGCAGGCCGAACCTGATATTTCCGCTGTCAGCCGCTACGCCGGCGTCTTCCTGTCGCAAGGCAGGAGCGGCGGAGCGTTTTGCGTGAGTGGGCTGTATTTGAAGGTTGATATTTTTGTCCTGCGTGGGCATCTGAAGACGGATAGTCAGATGTTTGAGCTTCTCTCTCCAAACGTCATTTTTCAGGCTGCTGGCGAGAATCTGTGCGGAATCGATATCGCCGGTGTCGAAAACCAATTCGTTAACCACTCCCACGCGCGGCACTTTTCTGTCGGCGAATATATTTATTAGCTTCTCGAGGGCCTTGCGGAAGATTTTGTCCTTTTCCGGTATATCTATATCCTGTACCTTGTTGATGAGCATCCGCTTCGGGAAAGTAAAGACAGGCCCTCTTGCGGTCATGATAAATGTCGGGAGCTCGATTCGTTTGTTGTCGGCCAGGGCGAAGGTTTTCTGTACCTGGAGTTGCTTTGGCCCTGAAACGATAGTCTCAAAGGCCTGTGGAAAGAGCTCGATTAGGCGGTTGCAATAGTCCTGCAGCTTTGCCCTGTCGTCGCCGGCCGATATGGCAGGGCGAATATCAACGCCGAACTTGACTACGTGCTGTGAAACACTCTCTTTATCGAACTG
>CAYWUO010000136.1:0-6527 GCA_964461285.1 uncultured Pirellulales bacterium | reverse complement strand
ATCCACTTTGAAATCGACATCAGCTCCGATGCTTTTTCCTATCCAGTCTGTTTGTAGTTTCTTTATTGATGCCGGCCAATCCACTTGTGCCAAATCATCGAGCAGCCGCTCAGCGTATTTTGTTATTCGCAGCATCCACTGGCGCATCGGCCGCCTAATAACTGGGTGACCGCCCCGCTCACTTACCCCCCCTACTACTTCCTCATTTGCAAGAACCGTCCCAAGTGCCGGGCACCAGTTAACAAGCACCTCCGCTTCGTAAGCAAGTCGATGGTAATCTATATATTTTTGTTTTTCCTGCTCGTTAAAACCTTCCGGAATTGGCAGCTCTTCGATTGGTTTGGCCTTTTGCTCGGAATCGTCAAAGTAACTATTGAAAAATTTCAGGAATATCCATTGAGTCCACTTGTAGTAATTCGGGTCTGTCGTGTTGACTTCCCGGCTCCAGTCATAACTGAAACCGAGTGATTTTGTTTGCCGGCGCATATTATCAATATTTTTTTGCGTTGTTTCTTTCGGGTCGGTGCCTGTTTTTATGGCGTGCTGCTCAGCCGGCAGGCCGAATGCATCCCACCCAAAAGGATGCAGCACGTTAAAATTATTCATCCGTTTGTACCGGGCGACTATATCACTTGCAGTGTAGCCTTCAGGATGACCTACGTGCAGACCTTCGCCGCTCGGATAAGGATACATATCCAATACATAATACTTGGTCCTGGAGGCATCGCAGTCGTTTGCCTTAAAGGTTTCGTGTTCTTGCCAGAACTGCTGCCACTTCTTTTCTATTTTATTGAAGTTATATCTGCCTTTTATCTCATTCATCTATTCTATTTCCTTGTTGTATAGCCGGTAATTTAACTTCCTGCATGCGGGCAGACTCTTTTCTGCCTGCCAGCTCCGGCTTCCAGAAGCTCTATGTTTTTGCCGCATTTAAGGCACTAATATTCAAAAAACGGCATAGTTTGCCCAAATCAATAAAAGCCCGCAACAACCGGCAATACACTGCTGCCATTGCGCAAGTCATACAGATTTATCAACTTAGGGTACTACTATAGAATAAAAACCTGAGAAAATCCAATAAAATCCATCGCGAGGATTAGTGGTTTTTGAAAGGTGTGTTTATAAGTTGCTAATTGGGCATAAAGTTTTGATTATCGGGCAGCGAGTGTGTCCCGCTGCCACATTCCATCCGGCCTGACCTGCAGCACCTCAGTATCGCGATAGAAATTCAAAGTAGCTATCATATAGTTGACAAGGGCCTGCGTGGCAGCATTTTGGGCGTTAAACAGGTCCTGCTGTGCACTAAGAACACGCCGGCTGCTTGCCCGGCCATATCGAAGCAGCAAAAACGTTTTATAAAAACGTTTATCCGCCAACTTAAGACCTTCCGACTGGATACGATAGCTCTGAGCGGCTTCTTTGAGGTCCCGATATGCCTGACGAACTTCCAATGTAATTATATCGGATGCCTGTTCGTAATCCCGCTGCTGTTGGTTCAAAGTTATCAACGCTTTGCGATAGACGTTCTGCTCAGCCACCCGGTCGAACGACAGAGACAGCTCGATATCAAGGCTGTAATTCCTGCTCAGGCTACCAAGGTCGCGACGGTCACCCTTTCCACTTGATGCAAAATTACTTTGTCCAATTAAATTTGCGTCCGCTTTGAGAGCATCGGCGGCAACATAAACCTTACGCTCGGCATCGATAACGGCATCGGCACTATTGACAAGGTCCAAACGACGAACAAAAGCAGTTTCGATGGCTTCGCTCTCAGAGAAATCGGGGTAAGTCATTTCTGACTTTCTCAAAACTTCGAGCTCGGTCATGTCCATCTGAAACTCTGACGTTGTCGTCAAAGACAAAGTTATCTTGAATTCGTCAAGTGCCTGTTTATATTCCTTTTCAGCCTGAATATATATATCCAGGGCCTGAAGTGCCTCCTGGCGGATTCTGTCAAGCTCTATCTTGGGCACGCGTCCTGCATCGGCTAATGTTTCCACCTTATTATACACCCATTTCAGAGTGTTGTAATTTCTCCGGGCATTATTCACAGCATCATACCGCTGCAGAACCAGGTAATATTGACTAATAACAGAAACGACAAATGTTTTACGAAATCGATTGAACGAGCGTATTTCGTAAAGCGTGTCTCTTTCTGCCTGGGTGAGATTTTCAAAAACTACTTTTCGGTCGCTGCCACGAAGCAACGGCTGAACCACAGTTGTGCCCAGAACCGCAGCCACACCGCTACTTAGATTACCGCTAAGCACATTTATATAAGCCAGAGCTATCCTGCTGCTGATTCTTGCACCGGTAGCTAATAATCGATTAAAGCCGGAACTTGCTTCAAATCCATAAGCATCGTTTTTGCGGTCCGCTGAATATCCGCCGCTTACACCGCCTATAAACTGGGTTTCAAACTCATGACGTGTCAGTCTTAAATCCAGCGCCTTGATATAAAGTTCTTCTTTTTGGGTTTGATACTCGCGATTGTAAGCTGTCGCGATAGCTATCGCCTGTGGCAGGGTCAGTGTGCCCGAGTCAGGAACAGCTTTTTCGATTTGAATATCATTAGGAGATGGTTCCGTGTCGCTGATTTTGTAATTGGCTTTGACGCCGAATTCATCATTCCATTTCTGGTCGATGATTTTGTAAACTCTTTCGTCAGCATCTTTTTTATAGTCCTTCGAACCACAACCGCTTAGCCCAGACAGGCAAATGAGCAGACATATAATCAAGCACACGAGTTTTTCAGTCAAACAATTGCAAATCATATAATTGGCGTCAATTTTCTATTAACAGGGTTTTGAGTCTTTTTTTATAACCTGCCCCCGCAATTGATGTTTTACCTATAATCTGCGTATTCCAATCCTCTCTCCAATTGCCAGCTTCATTTGAGCCGGAGCCTCAACCCTAAAAGGCCTGCCCCACTGAGGGACATTTGGATTTCTCCACCACCGCACCGGCATTTGCACAACAGCAGGTCCAACGTATGTTATCTTCGAACCGGCAATCTGCGCCGGCTCACTATCCTTGATAAGCTGCACCTGCATTCCTTCTTTAATAAGGCTCGCCTGGCCTTCACTGACATAGGCGATGATATCGCTGGGCCTGGTTTCCGTTATAGTAAGTATCGGCTCACCAGCCAAAACCGCCTCTCCTGATTGACGCAGAACCTGGCTGACAGCACCGTCAAATGGGGCCTTGAGCTGAAGTTCTGCACGTCTTACCGTCAGCTCATCCATTCTCCGCTCCTGAACTTTAATTGCCTGACGTATGACACTCAGAGCACTGTCTACCAAGGGATTATATGGTTGATGCAGTACATATTCGTCCCGCCGCAGCAGTGCTTCCTGAAGGTCTTTATTGGCCTGGGCCAGCAGATAGTCATTCTCTCCGATTTTTTTAGCCAGAGCATTATATTGAAGCTTTGCCTTCTGCAGCTCATAAGGCGTTGCAGCATCTTTTTCCATAAGGTCCTGGGCAATTTTTACTTCAATAGCCATGTCCTGCAACATTATCCGGTCAGTACTTATTATCGCTTTTAACCTTAGTATCTCAAGCCTCGCATTTTCCACGTCG
Organism: uncultured Pirellulales bacterium; assembly: GCA_964461285.1. Taxonomy (GTDB): domain Bacteria; phylum Planctomycetota; class Phycisphaerae; order Sedimentisphaerales; family Anaerobacaceae; genus CAZBWE01. Next base: position 2,945 of record CAYWUO010000136.1, on the reverse strand, counting down.
ACGGCAAATCTTCTGACATTTGTAAGCTGATTTGTCTGTCTATCAGACTTGTCAGCAAGGAAAGTTTCCTGTGTAGAGACCAGCTGAGCCGTCAGGTGGTCAATTTCGGCCTGGATAGTGTCTAACTGGGCTTTTATTTCCTCAGGCCGCTTTTCGTTATCAAGTATAGTATTGACCAATGCTACCGTTTGTCCCCGCTTAACTTCATCAAACAACTCAACAGAGATATCTTTCAGTCGTCCTGGGGTTGTTGCAGCGACCTGATGTAAGCGGCCCTGAGCTATACCTAAAACTTCAAAGCGCCTTGCTCGATAAGAAAAAAGTCCGATTACAACTGCTACTGTTGACAGCCATACCAGTATGGGTATAAAACGCATACTCAAACGACCAAACCGCCAGCTTTTGAAAATGGTCTTGTTCATATAGCCGCTATACCTCAAGTAACTGTTCCTGCATCGTCAGGCTGATGTTCTCGATGCCCTTGATTTTGTCCAGTTCGGTTAACATTTCTTCGTTTTGTGCAGCATTTCTTATCATCAATTGATATGCGTATTCCACTTCGGAGGTTCCAAATCCGCTATCCTGTGCTGATATGAGGGTGAAATGACTGCAGAAACGTCTAAGAACAGCGGGAATTGGGTGTTCAGGTCCGATGTGGCTTCTGAGACTGAATCGTAGAAAGCCATTATGAGGCTGGTGTGCACCGAAGTCGGTCAGATACAAATATATTACTATCAGACTCAAAATAACTGTACCTATAATAGCAGTGAGATACCGTTGGGAGCCGGTGGCCATACCAACCACCAGCGCGCAGAAGATAAAGGCAATGTCGCGAGTATCCTTGATTATATTACGAAAACGTATGATTGCTAATGCACCCATCAGGCCAACAGCAGTGATGATATTACTGCCGATGACAGTCATAACCATTGCAATCACAACCGTTATTAGAATCAGCGATTGCACAAAGGACCGTGAGTACGACAGTCCGCTGTGGGTGGCGTAATATACCCACGCAAGAACCTGACCCAGAACAAAAGCCAGCAACAGTGACAAAAGGATACCTGTGGGATTAAACCATTCCCCTGTCAAAGGAGTCTCTTCCAGTACCTGCCAAACTCTATCCATTAAGAATCCTCCTCCAACTGCGGAGCACAGAAGCCAAGCAAACAAGACTGTATAATCGAAGTAGTATACTTTGATATTGATTGCTGTTGTATGTCGAAATACTCTACCATCCGGCTCAACCAAGGCGGGTAATGACCGGTAAACTTAACCTCCATAATCACTTTGCCAAAGGTTAATGAACTCCGTTGCCAGCCCCGGCCGTTGAGAGTTACTTCCGGCAAATGGGTCACCTTATAGCACAGCTCCCGGTCGAATGTTACCCTGACCCTGTATTCCGATTCGCCCTCATACGCTTGTCGCATATAGCGAATTAGAATTGTCGGTCTGGCGTTAATACTCTTGACATATAACTGGAACTGTTTCAGTGCATCTTCATCAACATTGTAATCTTGCGGTGGCAGAGGCATCCCCGAAAGCAAAGGTGTTACATTTCTTTGCATTATCCGGGCTCGGCTTTTCATTATTATAACATTTATACGACGTTTAATTTCAAAAAAGCAGGGATAATCCGGTTCGTCAGTATAACTACGAATCCGCAGCTTGAAGCGATTCTTCTGGCCTGTCATGCTTTCACGACACAGTCCCAAATCATCCGAGTCCAAATAAAGACTGACAATGGGATAGGCCCCCCCCCGCTGCAATTTACAGTAAGGGTCCTGAGAGATGTATGGCTTGATAAATTGTGCAATCATTTGAGCTGTTGACTCGCTGATGAGATATTTTATCTCATGTCGGCAGCCCATAACGCGGTCAACTACCTTTACGGCCTTTTTTTTGGTGCTCACATTGCTTTTGCGAGAACTCAAGCCGACTTTGTGTTTAGAAACTTGTTTTTGCAATTTACCTTCAGACATAGTAATTTTGCATTTTACCCCCCTCATCATTCTATGAAGGCAAAATGTAAACCTCTTCTATTTCAGATACTTATGTGTTCCGAATACCTGTTTTCGAGCACACACCCGTTTGTGTGATGAGCAAAATCAGCTTTTTATTCTGTTAAACCGACTTTTTTGTCTCTAAATCACACCTTAATTTTATCCATTCTAACATATATCAGGTGGTAAAGTCAATACTTTTTTTGGTAGTAAATAAGAGATATCCTAACATCACTCTTCTCTGATGTGGCTAATGATGTAAAAGTCAAAGTCTGATAACGTCTAGTATCTTAAGTGCTTAGCTGCCATATTTACCCTTTTCCCTTAGGAACTTACGGGTTGGCTGTGCCTGGTGAGGGTGTTGCCGCCTGCCAGTTATTCGGGTCGTTGCCGTAAAGCGTACCGTTAATGCGGGTAAGTGAATCGCCGCCGCCGTCGGCATCGATTGGCCACAGGTCCACGTCGCCAGGACAATCCTGCGGATGTGAGCCATCGCTGTAGCCGATACGGTCAACGCGGAAATAGTAACGAGTGCCTAAATATATATCTCCCGGCTTACTAAGCTCGACTTTTTCACCGTTGTTGGAAAGCCACCCGTCGTAAGAATCATAGATTATGCTCGTCGGCACACTCGGATAGCGGAACGTAAATGCGTCAATATCCTTCACGATAACAATTCTACCGCCGGCTGGTATAGTAACTTCGTTCGGGCTGTCCGGGAACGTATAGTCAATGCCATCGGTGAACGCCCACGGTTCGTTCTCTGTATAATCATAAAGTGTAACCGGACCTGAGCTGATATTGCGCAGCTCGACAAACTCATATTCATTGTTTGTATACGAGCCGCCCACAGGCCAGTCGGGGTGGTACATAATCTCACTTATTATTATTGGCCCGACCTTCGGATAAGCATTAGCTGCTCCAGGAGTGTTGGAATCCATC
>CAYWUO010000135.1:0-6529 GCA_964461285.1 uncultured Pirellulales bacterium | reverse complement strand
GCTCTTCGATTGATTTGCAGCCGATGATGTTTTTACCCTTTGCCCTGCCGTTGATAAAATCATCCACCTTCGAGACGGTCCTGTTAAAACACGCGACCGTAAAGCCCTTGCTTTCCATATTGAGGATGAGGTTTTCGCCCATTACTGCCAGACCTATAAGACCGATATCCGCCTGTGCCATTTGTCTTTCTCCTTTTTTACAACGTTATTACACTTTTTCGATAGTTGGTATATATCCGCCGGATAACCTGTAAAGAGTTTCGCCTGCGTGGTGTACAACCAAAATCCCTTCGTCTTCTTTGTTTTCGTAGTCGGCTATATTTATATCATCAGGATTCATATACCCCAGGTTTATTTTTTCACAGCGCTGCCTGCCGATGCCGGTGGCAAGGACCACATTGATTCTTGGCTTTTCGACACCATCTATATATGTTCCGATTCCCTTGACGTGCGTCGAGTGGGCGATAACCGCTCTTGGAATATCACTGAATTTATCCATTCGTTTAAGAAAATAATCGCGCGTGTGGTATCCGATTTTTTCGATGAATTTTCCGTGCGTATAAGAAATCTCCGTGATATGTGGCGCGTATATAATCAGCGTTCCTCCATCAGCGGCTATCGGTTCGAGCTTGTACATCACCTTGCCCGCCGTCCAGATATCATCGTACATCTCCGGAGCAATGCCGAGAATGGTTTTATACGGTTTGTCTTTATAAGTGATATGAACGACCCTGGACAAATCGGCTGCCTTTTCCCACGTGTCTTTACAGTCGCCGATAAATATTCCCTTGAGTTTATTTTCCACAGCTACTATGGCAAATAATTTATGAGGCATTTTTATAAACGAAGCTGCTTTTTCAACCACCTGCCGGGTCGGCGTCCACTTGTTGCCATTTATAACCGGATTTGTTATCACGGCCCCGAGCCAGTGAAAAAATCCTATGATTTCATCGCCTGCGATTCCGGGAAAGATATACTTATGTCCTCCGGAAAACCCCACAACTTCGTGAGGAAAAACAGGCCCTAAGATGAAAAATTCATCGTACTGGAAAATCAATTTGTTAATAGCTACGTCAACCTCTTCTCGAAAAAGGGCATCACTTATCTTTTCAATTTCGTCAGCGTAGATTTTTCCGATAGACGTGAAAGTTTGCGGCTTTTCCCATTCGTGGTTGAAGAATTTAACCGATGAGTACCCGCTTTTACGCTGCTGGGGTGTAATCGCAAGTCTTTTGCAGATTTGCTCTTCCGTCATCGGCTGATGGGTCCCGAGCGCGACAAGGCAATCGAGCGCCTTTGCTTTTTTGCCTATACAATCGAAAATGCCCTTGAATATGTCACCTACCGGGCCTGAACGGGTATTATCAGGGATTATCAATAGAAGCCGTTTGCCGGTGTAGTCATTTTGTGCAAAGAACTCCGCTATTACCTCGCCGGCTTCTTTGTCGTCAATGAAACCATTCTTATTTTGTCTTTCAATAACCATCTTTCAGCACTTATCCTTCCCACGGCGGTTTTTCAGGCAGGTATGAGTCGAATTCGGCGATTAGTTTCCGTTCATACTTACCGGCGTATTCTTCGTTGATGAACTTATCAAACGCCTCATCGTGGAACCTCTTCCACGATTCGATTTCATTGCCCGGATTAACCGGATAAAACAGGGCGTCGTTTGCCCTTGCGGCCTTCATATCACCAAGCGCATCGCCAATCATCAGGACGTGGTTCTTCTCGTATTTGCCCTTTGTTGCATATTCGAGGTGCTGTGCTTTAGTCCCCATTTCCTGCCCGGCTATGACTTCTACGTATTTGGCGATGTCGTGTTCTTCCCACTCACGTATAAGCGCCTCATTCGGCGTAGCAGAGACAACGATAACATCGGCCGATGGCTGAATCTTCTCTAAGCTTTCTCGCACGAATGGAAACGGCGGCATACCCTTGACAATTTCTGCTATTGACCAGTTGACCCGCTCACTCCATTCAAGCGCATGTTCGAGTTCACGTTTGGCTTCTGGGTCTGTAGTCTTTTCTATGGCCTGCTTGAGACCGTCATTGCTGAGCAAGCTCTCGGGGTCATCGACCCAGGCAAAATAATGCTGGTATTGCGGAACCTTAAAGCCCCTGGCCTTGACCATCGGATGAGTCGGCAATAACTCCGCGATGATGCGCTTTGCAGTTTTGTGCCTGTTGGCACCCCGCGTTTTGGAGAATAAATCTGCAAAATCCTTGCACTCGCGAGCTGCCTGCGCTACCGGCTGCAGGCCAAAGTAGCTAATCAGCCACGGGCAGAAGCATTCGCGCTGTTTTATTCCCATCGTATCGAAGGCACAGCCGTCCGAATCTATACCGACGAAGAATCTCTTTTGAGGTTTAAAATCTTTTAATGGTTTTGCCAGGTCTGCCATTTTATACTCCTGCTATTGTGTTACGTATTATCTTATGCCTCACAGATTAAACTCCGCTAAAGGCTGAGAATCCGCCGTCAACGGGCACGACGATGCCGGTAATAAATTTGGCTGCATCGCTTAACAGCCACATAACTGTCCCTATCAACTCTTCCGGCTCACCGAATCTTCCCATCGGGGTATGGTCGATAATAGTTTTGCCGCGGCCGGTCAGCTCACCGGTCTTTCTGTCTGTCAGCAGGAACTGGTTTTGTTCAGTTAAAAAGAATCCCGGCGCAATTGCGTTGACACGAATCTCTTTAGAATAATTCTGACATATATGCACCGCCAGCCACTGCGTAAAATTGCTCACTGCTGCTTTTGCAGCAGAGTAGGCAGGTATTTTAGTCAGCGGACGAAATGCGTTCATACTCGATATATTAAGTATTATCCCCTCTCCTTTTTTTGCCATATCTTTAGCTACAACCTGTGTTGTAAGGAACATACCGAGGAAATTCAAATCGAATACGAAGCGCACCACATCAGCCGGCAAATCGAAAAACGACAAATCTTCCGAGGTGGTCGCTTCTTTTTTATTACCGCCTGCGCCGTTAATCAAAATATCGATTTCACCAAGCTCGGCTATAGTCTTTTCACGTGCATCTTCGAGACTCTTCTTATCCAGCACATCACATTTAACAGCCAATGCTCGGCCGCCTTTGGCCTTGATTTCATCCGTGACCCTTTCCGCCGCTTCTTCGATTATATCCCAGACACCAATCTTTGCTCCGGCAGCACCGAGCGCCCTGGCCATCACCCCGCAAAGGACACCACCTGCACCGGTTATCACAATGACTTTACCTTTAATATCAAACAGCTCTTCCATCGTTATCCTTTCTTATGGAAGCGTAAACTCATTTACTCATTCACGCATCTACTCATTTACTATAAATATTTTGGCAGTTTTTTCTCTAACGGGTTACGCTCAAACCTCATAAAGACCGGCAGCCCATCTTTGTCGATTTTAATTGGCGCCTCGCCCTGCACCAGGGGCCTTACATAATCCCGCATTGCATCGGTAATATGATTGCCCTCGTCATTGATAAATTCTTTAGGCACTTTCTTTTCGCCGTTGGCCACGTCTTTTAATTCCGCCAGACCTGTTGTGCATTTGTACTTCGTCCCTTCTTCACGAACCAGCGTTACCATTTTCCCGTTCACACCTTCCAGCGCGTTCTTCACAGCCATTTGCCCGCACATATACGCCTCATTGACGTCGGTCAGCGAGGCAAAGTGCATAGCGCTTCGCTGATTGGTGCCAAGCAGATTAAAGCGGGCCTTTATCTTCACTTCCCTTTCAATTACCTCCTTGAGCATCGCGCCAACACCGCCTAATTGAACATGGCCGAAGCTGTCTTTGGCAAACGCCCCTTTATCTGCGGTGATATATTCGCCTTTCTCATTTTTAAGACCTTCGCCTGCAACGATAAAGACCCTTCCTAATCTCCTCATCACTTCGTTGACGTCATTGACGAGCTTATCGAACGAAAATGCAGCTTCAGGCAAATATACAAGATGTGGTGCATCTTCAGGACATCGTGCAGCCAGTCCCGTTGCCGCCGCTATCCAGCCGGCATTTCTGCCCATCACCTCTAATATCGTACAGGTATCTGCTGTATAAAGCGCCTCTGTATCTTTTCCTGCTTCCATTGCGCAGGTTGCAACATATTTTGCAACGCTTGGGTATCCCGGGCAGTGGTCGGTAAATGCCAAATCGTTATCGACCGTCTTCGGAATACCCATACAAACCAGCTCGTAACCGTCATCGGCGGCTAATTTATTGACCTTGTCAGCGGTATCCATCGAGTCGTTACCGCCTGCATAGAAAAAGTAATGAATGTTATGGGCTCCGAAGACATCGAGGATTCTGTCGAAATCGGTCCTGGATTCTTCGAGCGATTTTAATTTGTATCTGCACGAGCCGATAGCCGCTGCCGGTGTTTGCTTTAACGCTTCTATTGCCTCCGGCTTTTCAGCGGAGATATCGAACAATTCTTCCTTTAACACGCCCAATATCCCGTTGTTTGCGCCGATTACCTTGCCAATTTTGCCAGATTTCATCGCCTCCTGTATTACGCCGCAGGCGCTTGAATTGATTACTGCGGTCGGCCCGCCGGACTGCGCCACAATCGCGTTAGGCTTCGAATTCATCAATATTGCTCCTTATAGGCTTTTATCTCAACCTCATGGAATTAACTAAATTGCTGCACTTCGGCAGAATATACACAACTCCGCCTGCGATTTCAATGGTTTTTTAGATTCCGTTACTATCCCGATGATTATTCAAAATCGCCAATCCGATATTTAGCTCCGCAATTTATTGCCTGGATTCAGAGCCGCGACCGTAAGGGAGCGGCCTAATTCGCCAATTCTCCAATCCACTAATTCACTCAAGAATCTTTGTCCCCTGTGGCAAAGGCGAAATTAAAGGTGTCCGCATGCACTTTTTTTGTTATAATGTGCAAGCAGGAACTTCGGCAACAAAAGTTGAGGTAATACAGAATTATGAAAGAGATACCATTAGACAACGGCCAGTTCGCAAAGGTCGATGACGAAGATTACGAGAAACTATCCCGCTATAAGTGGTATGCCTATTACGACCCCGAAAGAAAAATGACCTACGCAGCCCACGACAGACCCGATGGAAGTCGCGTCTTGATGCACGATGTAATTATGGGCAATGATACCCTCGAAGACGAATCCTGGAATTGACCATAAGCCCACCGATTTATTCGGCGGGTTTCTTAGCGCCGTTATCTCACCTGTCCCCGCATGCCTGCCCCTGTACGTATTAGGCAGGGGTCTTAGGCGGGGACCCACTCATTCACACATCTATGCATTTACTCATATTCCCTCTGCATTCTCCGCGGTTAATATTTCTTATTTTTATTAGATTTTCATTGAAAATTTGGCAGTATTTGGTATAATACTAATAATTGGGGGAGGCCCCGGAAACGAGGCTGCGGAGACCCGCAAGTCAAATTTAATCCTAAGTTAATCTATACCAAGGATTAGCTAATGGTTAATGAACAAATTACTAATAACCAGGTACCATTTACCAATAAACAATCACCCGTTACCATTCAATCATTTTTGACCTTTTATGCAAAACAAACCCAATTTGCTTAGAAATCCGGCGTTCGTAAGCTCTTGTAAATCAAAGGGATATGAAAACGCACATCGATTTTTGGCCCAAAAATCCCAAACCCAATTTCCAAAACACCAAAATGAACCTAAGTTCTTCTATATCAACGAACTACGAACCATGAGCCATGAACTACGAACTAAAAAACAAACCCAATTCAAACCCAAACAAACCCAATTTCGAAGCGAAATTCAGTCCTCCGTCCTCCGTCTTATGATGCCTCTTTACAACTCAGGCAATGCTCAGTACTATAATCGACATAAATGCCGATGTAGCTCAACGGTAGAGCACAGCTTTCGTAAAGCTGAGGTTGTGGGTTCAATTCCCACCATCGGCTGTGTGGATGTCCGGCAAAAATACAAATCGCTTCAGCAAATCCTCAAGGAGCTGGGAAAAGTCGTTGTCGCTTATTCCGGCGGGGTGGATAGTACGTTCCTGTTAAAAGCGTCTGTTGATATGCTCGGAACTGAAAACGTCCTGGCCTGTATAAGTGCCGGCCCTGCCGAGCCGACCGGCCAGTTACAAAGGTCCGAAGAATTTGCAAAAACCATCGGTGTGAAACTAAAGACCATCGAAACCGATGAGCTAAGCGACCCGAATTTCACTGCCAATAAGGCCGACCGCTGTTTTCATTGCAAATCGCGTATATGCAAAATCCTTCTCGATATTGCCAAAGAGCAGGGCTTCGACAATGTCGTATTTGGAACTAACTATGACGACCTCGACGACTTTCGGCCCGGCAACCGTGCTATGAAGGTATTCGGCATCCGCTCACCCCTGGTCGAGGCCAAACTGACAAAAGACGACATTCGTCAACTAAGCAGGGAAATGAAATTACCTACGGCTGATTTGCCTTCATCGCCCTGTTTAGCTTCGAGAATTGCCTACGGTCTGGAAGTTACCGAGCAACGACTAAGACAGGTCGATGAAGCAGAGCAGTTCT
>CAYWUO010000134.1:0-6617 GCA_964461285.1 uncultured Pirellulales bacterium | reverse complement strand
TGGAAGGTGAGGTTGATGGGGGATTTTGTGCGAAACTTACAATATCGTTGGCATATGCTGGTTAGACAGCGTTGTCTGGATAGCTTTTGGATTATATCTACAAAGTTGTGTGGCTTTTATGGGAGAGTAACTATGACTGGGAAAATAAATAAATTTGGTCGTCGATTTCTCATTATAGCAGTGCTGCTCTTCAGCGGACAGGTTTTTGCAAAAGAGGTTGTGCCTGATAAAGAGGCGGATTTGTTTGAATTGTCTATCGAGCAGTTGATGGAAATAGAAGTTACCTCGACTGCGACCCTGACAAAAACCAAGCCGCGTTTAGTTCCTGCTGCTGTTACAACAATCACACATGAAAATATTCAGAGCTCGGGTGCACGTAGTCTTTTTGAGGTGCTTGACATCTACGTACCGAACCTGCAATGGATGCGGCACCACTGGGAGGGCGACGTTATGGGGCTGCGCGGGATTATTGGCGACCGCAACGATAAATATCTGCTGCTTGTTAATGGACGTGTTATGAATGAGCGCACCCACATGGGTGGGTTGAGCGAGCAGGACCAGGTTTTACTCAGGGACATTCATCACATTGACATTGTTCGCGGGCCAGGCTCAGCTATGTATGGCCCAGGCGCCGTATCGATGGTGATTAACATTATCACTCACAACGCTGAGACATTCCAGGGTACGGAAATAACAAGCCGCCTTGGTGCAATCGAAGAATTCTACGCTGCAGAGATAAAGCATGGAAGAAAGTTCAAAGACGGAGATGGAGGTATCTTCCTGTATGCCGGCATTGGCAAATATATTGGCGCAGACAAGCGTGATGCTCAACAGGTTTACCCATTTACTTTCCCTACGAGTTCGGACTATGTATGGAATTCAACCCCACCTCCTCATCACGGTCCTCCTGCTTATAGTCTGCCAGCCGATGGTACTCAGGCGGGTGAGCCAATGATGAGTGCTCCCTTAGGTAATGACGGGGGCAGTGCCAGGGACAAGCCTCCCATAAAGCTACACGCTCAGATTACAAAAGGCAATTGGGATATCTGGGCACGTTACACACGCGGCGGCAAACAATTCACCCCGCACACCGGCATTATAGCCCGCCACCCGTGGGGATGGTCCGACTGGAATAGTATGTGGTGGGACAATGATACATCGACACAGATACTACCTTGGAATGCCAACTTCTATGGTTACCAGCAGGCGACCGGCTATGTTGGATATAAGCAGGAAATGGCTGAAAATCTCAATGTCGATTACGCATTCAGCTATGACATGTCTGATTTTGAGCGATTCTATGGCAACGTGTTAAGTGAAGCCTATCGCGAAGACGAATACCACGGTAAGGCACTATTGCGATGGCAACCAAATGAGCAGCACAGCATTGCTTTTGGCGGCGAGATCTCACACCACGAGCTTGGCCTTAAGAGCCCCGGCTGGCCCGATCTATCTCCTGTCTGCGCACGATTGGGTTCTATGCCGCGCTGGTCAACAAATCTTTACTCGTTGTTAGGCGAACATCAGTGGACGATTAACGACAAATGGACGACTTTCCTCGGAGGCCGGTTAGATGACCATACATATAGCGAATGGATGTTCTCTCCCCGCGCGGCAGTTATTTACACGCCAAACGAAAAAGATACGTTTAAATTTATGTGGTCGCGGTCGGTGCGGGCAAATTTTGAAGAAGAGATGAAAGCCCAAGCCATGGACCCCAACAGCAGCGAAATCAGTGAACCCGAAATTCTCGATAGTGCAGAAATCCGTTATGAACGAGCGCATAGTAAAAATCTCGACCTTGCCGCATCGGTATTCATCCACTATAGCCTGCAAGCAATTTCATGGGATGAGAGTACTAATACAAGTAGCCTCGCCGGTACACAAAGGGATTATGGCGTCGAGCTCGAGGCCTCTTACCATACCGAGAAGACCCGCCTGACTATTTCACATGGATATACAAAACTTTATGACTTTGACATGGAGCCGGACCGAATGACGTCTCTCCCCACTGAGCCAGCCACGTATATCACCGCTGAGCCATACGGCTACGGCAACGACCTGACTAACTGGGCCAATCACATTACAAAGTTAATACTTGAGCATAAGCTTGATGAGAAGTGGACGTTCGACGCGTCGCTACGCATCTACTGGGGATTCCCGGGGATGAAGGATTTTGACGAATACTATCCATACACCGGTTCTGTTGCCGCCGACCCTAGTCTTTTATACGGTGATGGGGTAACTCCATACCCAACTCACCCAGTCATTGAGGAGGGGTGGAAGAGGGCGTATCGCGGCAACTATTACCTGAACCTCGGTCTGCAATATAAGCCGAGCAAGGACCTCACCATCGGCGTGAATGGCTACAACCTGCTCGGTATTTTCGATAAGGACCTCAACAAGCGTAACTACATAGAGACAAAAGGCGCCGGCGACTTCCGCTCACATGCACCGGCAGTGGCCGTGGCTCTCACTTACAAATTTTAGTTGATTGGTTAAATTCACCGATTAATTAACTTAAGGGGCACTTCCACTCCCATTTTTTCAGCAGAGACATACGCGCTGTAAATAGTAAGTATGGCATCGGCCGCCAGTGAGCTGTCACTTTCTAATGGCTCATTATATGCGATGGTTCTGTAAAATGCCTCCATCTCCTGAGGATAGCCGGTAAACCAGTCTTCATCCGGCGACGGATTCGACCAGCCCTGCTTCGTGCCGGTCTTCTCCACTACATAGATATCCTTGAAATATTCGTCCGCCGGATTGTATGTCTTCATTGCAGTATTGGGATTGATATTGCAAATGGTTCTGTGGTTATTGGCGGCAACTTCAAGCCAGTTATGGATACCTCCCAAGATAATATCGGAGGCTATAATATCTGCTATCGTCCCATCTTCAAAAACCACGTGCATCAGAGAAAAATCGTCGATATCGTGGTAATCGGCACGAATGTGCCCTTTGTCCTCGAAATCCTTTAGCCGCGTTATAGCATGCGTGCGTGCGGAAACCGACTTTGGCCTTATCGGCTTGCCCGTCCGATTTTTGCCTTCTGCTTGTTTTAGATACAACGCAGCAGTCAATGGATGACAGCCCTTGCCTATCATCACACCGCCACCGGAAAACTTCCAGAATCCATACGTCGTTGCATGCGAACCAGAATGTGCCTCCTCGCCATGCATCCAGAGAATCTGGGCTCCGCTCTTCTCGATAATCTCTCGCTCCTTCTGTATCGAAGGTGCGTATACCCAGTTCTCTGCATAAAGTATCCTGCCTTTGCTCTTTTTTTCTGCCTCGATAATCCGTTCAATACTCGCTAAGGCATTATCGAGTGCAACCTGCTTGGGAAACTTCTCACCATGGAAATCCTCCGAACCATCCCCGAAATATCCGGTAAGTGGTTTCTCAACTATTGCGAATTTATCCTTCTCAAGGGCAGCTAATGCGATTGACTCGTGAACTATTGGCGGTGTGCACACATGGATAACATCAACTTTATCGATGAGTTTCGCCAGGCTATCATAGGCGCGAATCCCTCTCTTTTTGGCGTATTCTTGTGCATGTTCGGCAGTCTTCGAAAATACACCTTCAACCTCAACATTAGTACCGTGGACCTTTTTCAGGCATTCAAAATGAAACTTCGCAGAAAACCCGCACCCAACAATTCCCGTACGAACGGTTTTCTTTTCCATATAAGACATCCTTTCTCAAAGATAAATCTATAGTACAATTCTTATATGGTTAGAACCATAAAAAATGAAATGCGATATGTCAAGACTCTGCTTTTTAACAAAGTCCTTTGGCCCTTACTTATTCAGCCGTCAAATCGAATGGCGAGATGTAATCGCCGCGTTTGTCTCCGGCTGCTTTCAGGCGTTTGCGAACTTTGTCGAATGTATCGAAAAGTATCTTAGGCGTATCTGGTACTTTCTCTCTGTAAATCTTCTCCACGCGGTCGAGCTTGGCAAGATTTTCCGGTATCCGAATCATGAACTGCTGAATGTAATCGTCCTTGGTATATTGAATATTAAGATGTTCTTTGAATAGTTTTGCCAAATCTTCATATTTTGGTATCAGGCCGGTCGGCGTTTTGATTACATCGACGTTGCCGTTTACGCGAAGTTCAGCCCAGAGAATCCAGACCTTTTTATCAGCCATACCATTTAGGTATTTGCCGTCTTTACCCCTGAGAAAATAATTGACCGAGAAAATAAGCGGTGGATTGTCAATGCCTTTTGTGAAATCCATATTATTCTGGATATATCGCCCAAGCGGAATTGAGAGAAAGTCGAGATTCGACATCAGGTTAAAGGTTCTGACGCCTTCTTTGCCGAGTGTTGCAGCGGTTGTTTCGGATTCCAGCGCAGCGCCTTTTATAATGATTCCTTCTGTCCAGTTAAAAGCCTGTTCAACAGGGACCCACGTATCACTGTCGCGTCCCCCGTAAACCATACCGCCGACCAGCACACCTTCCGGGTCATCGAGCAACGGGTCGCAGTTGCCGAGGTCAGGGATACTGAGGCAATAGCGGGCGTTTTTGTGCGAGGCGGTAATTTCATTGCCGTCGGTGTCGGTTTTGCCTTTGTGCCATTGCCTGGAGTGGTTGATTCCTTCGGTCGGCAATTCGGCGCCCATTCCAAGCCAGTGGGGTTTATTTTGACTATCAATCAAAACATTGGAGAAAATAACTTCACAAGGGCTTGTAAGGGCTTCATAAATAATCGGGTCATCTTCAGCGTTGACATCGCGAATGATGCCGAAGATACCTTTTTCAACATTCACACACCGGGCCTGGCCGGCTTTGTTGCGTAAGTAAGCGATGTCATCGCCGACAATTGTCTGTCCGGGCAGCATTGAGGTCGATGTCTTTCCGCAGGCCGATGGAAATGCACCGGCGAAATATGTCACGCGTCCCTTTGGGCCGTGAGCGCCCATCAAAAACATATGCTCGGCAAGCCAGCCTTCTTTTGATGCCTTTTGTATAGCCAGACGCAGGGCGAGCTTTTTAAGGCCTATTGTATTGCCGCCATACTGAGTGTTGACGCTGTAAACAAGATTTTCTTCGAGGTCGATATAAACGCGGCGCTTGTCGATATTCTTACTTACTGCGTTTTCAAGTTCACCTTCAGAATGAATGAATCTGAAAAAATCAGGTGAGCTGCCGATTTTTTTGAATTGTTCGTATCCGGGCCGATAGAGAATGATTTCGCTATGAGCAACATAGGGCGAATCGGTTATCTGAATGCAGGGGATAGAAAACTCCGAATCGAGCGGGCCAAGGCAGAAAAAGCAAACCAGCATCTCCCGGCCGACCATAGAGTTCTTTAAGAACGAGCGCACCTCTTCAACACCTGTCTTTTTGTCGATGGAGTTAAGACTCTCGCCTAGTTCCGAGCCGGGCGGCAGTAAATATTTTGTTTTGGCCTTATCACGGGCCTGGTCATTGTATCCATCGAAGTGACAGGTATGGCCGGGAATATCCAGCGGTATCTCTTCGCCGTTTGTTATTGCCAGTTCACGAATGTAAGCAATATCAGCGTCTGGGCCGGTGAAAACAAAAATCGAGGCCGGCTGCGTAAGCTCAATCGCATCAGCCACGAACTCGTGCATCTTTGGATTATTCAATGCAATGAGCTTGGAGTAATTTTCAGTTGTTAATTTTTCTTTTAGTAATGCTTTTGCATTATTCATAAGGAACTATTACCTCCTTTAGTATTCAATCGAGCTCAAAAAAACCGATGGATTGTATCCATAGAACCAGCGGACGTCAACTTATTTTTCGATTTTCCAAAGGGATGTTTTTTGGAAAAGTGCGTATTGTATGAGTTGATAGTCTCTTGACCTTATCCTGAGAACCGTATCTCCGGTGCTGAGAAACACTATTCAAGGCAAAAACAACCGGGGCCTATGCCGATTTCTCAGCATAGGCCCCGAACTAATACAAGCCTTTATTTCATTCCCGCGTAAGCGGAAATACAATGCATTATCAATGCTGCTTTACCATGTCGGCCAGAAGTCATGCTGCTCGCCCCAGTATTTGGCTAACTCGGCAACATCCCTGAAGTCAATCGCATCACCACCATACGGATCGTTCCCAGTTCCGGATTGCAGCCAGCTGTTCGCTATCACACTGAGGTCAAGATTGTTAATCGCGCAATCGACTACAAGGTCAACGTGGCCCGGCCAGTCCGGCAACCCAGGAAGGTAGCAATCTGACTTATACAGCCGGATATCGTCAATATACACGGTACCCGTGCCGTTTTGTGTCGGATTGTTGCAGTCACCGAAGCCGATATACATCTTCTGGACATTATCCCGTTGCACACCCGTGAAGTCGTTCAGGTCAATCCTCCACTGCGTCCAGTTGGATGTCAGCGTTACATTGGGGTCATCGTGATAAACAATCGCATTGCTGTCACCATCTTGGAGAATCACATACATCGACTCAGCGTCGTTGCTTGCTATACCGATGTCCTGCGACTGCCAATCTGGTGAAATCGAACCGGTCGTGGTGACATGGTCGATTACAGCTGTGCACATATCGCGGTCATTATGGCTGGTCACGCACAGGCCTATATACATATCCCCAGGCAACGCACTGAGCGTCAAATCTTCGC
>CAYWUO010000133.1:0-6624 GCA_964461285.1 uncultured Pirellulales bacterium | reverse complement strand
TAATCGACGCGGGCAGGTCCCCCAAGATATTGAGCAGCTTATAGCCATAGTGGAAACCGTCTTCTGTATCGTTGATATCCCAGCCGTCGGATTCTATCGTGTAGGTGTTATCACCGTGGTCGGTGAATCTGCCAGGATATCCCCGGATCAATATCGACAATAATTCCTTGTTCCAGTCCGTGCCGAAACCAAGACTGTTTGGCCCACTGGTATTTGCATAGGCCTCCGAATAATAGGTCGAGGATATATTGTTGAAATCAATACCCATCGCTCGTCGGTTGCAGGCGAGGAATCTGTCCGAACTGGTAGTGGTTTTCCATACATCCTTCAGAGCATCATCATCCGCGTACGATTCAAAATCCTCCACAACAAGGCAGACATCTGCTGCCATTGCTGTGCCGCAGACTCCGCTCATCAGAACAATCAGTGATAAAATAAAGAATGAATTTTTAGTTGACATTTTTTTACCTCCCTTTCAATAGTTAATTTTTATAAAAACCGAAATTGTACGTTTTGCTTTTCTTAGCCGTTTTTCCGCCTGGTTCTTATAAATACAGTCCACAAACACGTGAAATTGTTACAATATTTCTGCAAATTATTAAATTTTTAAAAAAAGATATCCTCATTCTCTCGACTACGCTCGGGATGGTGAGCCAGTCGAACCATTCTCGCCGCGTTTCTTTGTAATAAAACCGCAATTTTCAGCCAAAGTGGCAGGAAAAAACAGTAGATGCAATCTCGCAATATTTCCGTCGCTTTGTAAGTATTAAG
Source organism: uncultured Pirellulales bacterium (assembly GCA_964461285.1). Taxonomy (GTDB): domain Bacteria; phylum Planctomycetota; class Phycisphaerae; order Sedimentisphaerales; family Anaerobacaceae; genus CAZBWE01. The sequence goes on along the minus strand of CAYWUO010000133.1, from coordinate 5,853 downwards.
CAAATTTAATATATTTAGGTACACTAGTCAAGGAAAATATAGGACTTTTTTGATATTTTTTGTCATTTAGAACAGATACGTGCTTGATAACTGTGTGGGAGGACAAGGTGATGATAAAAGTAGGGGATTAGTCCTGCTCGGGCATAGATACTATACCTGGGTCAATTGTTATATGGATTAGCTTTGCAGTGCCTTGGCCTTATTTTGTAGATATGGAAAAATCCTGCCATGCTACGGCAAGCTCCGTCTTAACGGGTAAAAGTCGAGGAAGACAAACGAATCTTAATCGAGGTTCATTGTCATCAGGAACTCTGCGTTGGTTCGGCACTTGCCGAGCCGGTTTTTAACCAGCTCCACCGCTTCGAGGGGATTCAATTCGCTAAGGACCCTTCGCAGCCGATACACAAGCTTAAGCTCCTTCGGGTCGAGCAGTAATTCTTCCCTTCTGGTGCCGCTTCGGCTGATGTCGATAGCCGGCCAGGTCCTTCTGTCAACAAGGCGTCTGTCGAGGTGCAATTCCATATTTCCGGTCGCCTTAAATTCTTCGAAGATGACCTCATCCATCTTGGAGCCCGTATCGATTAGTGCCGTTGCAAAAATACTAAGTGAGCCGCCTTCTTCGATGTTTCTTGCTGCGCCGAAAAATTTCTTTGGCATCTGCATTGCACTTGCGTCAACACCGCCGGTCAGGATTCTGCCCGAATGCGGCATCTCACTATTATAGGCGCGGGCAAGACGGGTTATCGAGTCCAGCAGAATTACCACGTCTTGGCCGTACTCAACCATTCGCTTGGCCTTTTCGATTACCACTTCCGCCACCTGGCAGTGTCGTGCAGCCGGCTCATCGAAGGTGGAACTTATAACCTCAACGTCTTCGGCGGTTTTACGCGCCATTTCCGTAACTTCTTCGGGCCGTTCGTCTATCAGCAGCACTATTAGTTTTACATCGGGATGGTTCGTACTGATGGCGTTTGCCATTTTTTGCAGTAGAATAGTTTTACCTGTCCGAGGTGCAGCAACTATCAGCCCGCGCTGACCTTTACCAACCGGTGTTACCAAATCGAATATTCGCATATTTAATTCTTCGGAGGTAGTCTCAAGTATCAAACGTTCCTCCGGATGCAACGGTGTTAAGTCGCTGAACACTACTTTTTCCGCAAGGTTATCCGGGTTTTCAAAATTTATCGCCTCGACACGCAGAAGAGCAAAATACTTCTCGGAATCTTTAGGCGGCCTGATTTGTCCTGATACGGTGTTTCCTGTTCGTAGGCCGAAACGCCTGATTTGAGATGGCGAAACGTAAATATCATCGGAGGATGACAGGTAGTTATAATTCGGATTTCGCAGAAATCCGTAACCGTCAGGCAGCACTTCCAGCACACCTTCGCCAAACATCAGACCGTTTTGGCGGATACGCTCCTTGAGAATCCGGAAAATCAAATCCTGCTTCTTAAGGGCGGTGTACTCGGTGATGCCTTCTTTCTTGGCAAGGTCGTGCAGCTCCGAAACGTTCAGTTTCTGCAAATCCGTCAGATAAAGTTCACCTTTTTTTATCCGCTCATATTTGGCATGAGTGGACTCTTCCTCAGCCCTTTTCTGAGCTTCCTCTGGGGTCTCTACACTTGAGACATCCTCAGCCGTTGCAGTTGCTACTGCCGAATTGTTCTGTTCTGTTTGTTCGCCGGCACTTTCTTCTATGACCGCCTTTTTCTTTGTAGTTCTGTGTTTTTTAGATGTGTTTCTTCTTGTTTTTGAAGCAGGTTTAGCCATCATTACTCCTTTTATTCTTGCAGGAATTTACAATTCCATAAAATAAATTCCCCACAGGAATCCAACAGGATTTGATTTTTGAATAGTAGAAATAAAATATATTTATTAAAAACGGACAACTCTAATACAAGCGCTCTGCGATAAACCCCACTTACTCACTATATACTATATATGAGAAGATGTAAACAACTTGCTTAGATAACGCCGAGAAGCCAGAATTGTTATCAAGTGTATTATCGGCAAGACCAACCTTTCTGTCAAGAGAAATTTGAAAATTTTCTCTAATTTTTAGCTGATTTTCATCGAAAAAACCCGTTTTTTTCGCTCTTTCGACTCTTATTTGCCAATCACAATCTACAAAAATTAATTTATCGCATCTTTTTTCCCAGCCGACCTCGACTAATAGCGGCATATCCAGTACGATTGCCTTAACTTTACTTTGGCTGTTATATTGTCTGATAAGCTCCTCGGTTTGTTGCAGTACAGCAGGGTGGACTATCTTGTTAAGCGACGATAGCTTGTCGGCGTCGGCAAAAACGATATCAGCCAATTTTTTGTGGTCGATTTTTCCTGCCGAATCCAAAATGCCCCGGCCGAAAGCAGCCACAACCTTCTCTGTCACCTCTTTTTTCTCAAGCAGTTCGTGGGCAATCTTGTCGGCGTCAATTACACCGCAGCCCAGTTTTGAAAACTCCGCTGCCACGGTGCTCTTGCCCGAGCAGACACCGCCCAAAATACCTATTACAGGTTTTTTCTTAGAATGAACCACGACTGAACATTCTAATCGCTCCTGAATAAACTTTCAAGGACTGCTTTGCTTTTAAGTAAAGGTCACGAATTGTAAAAGACAAATGTTGCTTGAAATATCTGTAATTTCTGGTATAATATAAGGGGTATTGAGGAGGCACAAGCTGATATGCGATAAGGCGGAGCAGAATGTATCTTGGAGAGCTGGTGAGTTATAAAATCATTTTGTATTCTTTGGCTATTCGGCAAAGCTAAAGCCAAACAAGGCGATTGGATTGGTTGTTCTTTGCCCGTGTTTTTATGTAGATGCCTTAGCTGTGTACTTCCTGCGGTGTTTTCTGCAGACTCTTAAGTAAATAATTATTTACCACCACATCCCAGCTCATATTTTTTGCCAGCGAGTATCCGGTTTGAATCATACTTTCAATCTCGGATTTATCCTTCGGCAGTCGTGCTATGATTTCTTTCGCAACCTTTTCGCTCTGGCCTGCCTCTATCTGGTTACGCACCGACTGGCCGATTTCCAGCATATCTTCGATATCGTCGTAATCCCGGATTTCCAGGTTCGTATAATCGGCGACGATAACATTCTTTACACTTTCTCCGCCGGTTATGTCACGCAAAAAGCCCGTACACCCGCAAACACTGCTGACGACGCATATCCCGCCGAATGTCAGCGGTTCGAACTGTGCAATGCCAAACGGCTCATAAATGCTTTGGCCGAACTCGACGTCACTTCCTTTGTGAATGTCCATAAATTCCATATCTTCCGGCATCCTGTTACCGCAGTTTTTTTGCCTGAATCCGAACTGGTTAATAAAAACAATCTTTATGTTGCGGCTTTTCGCGTTGAATTCCTGAACCTTCGTATAGAAATTTGCTTCTCCGCCGGACAAATCCGGCCAGCCCTCACGATGGGCCACAGGCCAGCCGTAAGACGATTCCATATTGTAAATATCGTAACTGCGCCGTTGGGTAACTTCCGTGGATAATAAAAACATAACTGCTGTTTTACCCTGTGCTCGGAATTGCTTTTCTATATGTTCAAGAACGTGCAAATCGCGCCACAGCCCCTTGCTTCTTACAAGTCTGGTAACGTGTGTGAAGACAAAATCCGGCTTATAACCTAATAAGTTTTCACAATATCGTTGCAGTTTTTCTTTCGAGTTTAGTTTATCGGCAATAGTGATTTGATACGCAGGTATGCCGTTATAAACTATATCGATACCCGCAGTCTCGAATTCCGGTGCCAGAAATCGTAATTCATCTACCACATAATCGCCAACGGCACATATATGGTCACAGTACTTTGAGGCCTCTACAAGGGAATGTTTGAAGTAAGAGCTCTGGTCGCCGAACACCTCGTTGACGTAGAGTCTGTCCTGGTGAGCCCGTTTAATGATATTATAAAACATCGTATCATGGCCGGGTCTCTCTTCTACGATGCGCCGCATTGTGGCGACTTCGTGGGCATAAAAGGCGGTCCTGAAGTTGCAATCCGGCTCAAGAATAGCCGCTAATACTGTCGGCATACCCATAAACTCATGCGCAACGACTACTGTCGAATCGCCCGCTGCACCGATTGCCTTCAAAGCGGCGATTGCAGGCGGGGCCGTTCTGATATATTGCTCGTACTCCCAAAGGTTTTCGTATAAATGGCTGCGAACACCGAATTCCTCGAACAAACGCCTTTTAAACTCATCAACTACTGCCTTATCAATATGTCTTACATCAACAAGCAGTACCTCAGGTGAGCTTTTTATCCCTGTTTGCTCGTCAACGAATGTTCGCCTGCCGTAGACGATGCCTGTATTGTAAGTACTTTCTATCTTGCGAAATGCAGGAGCATATCCCGGATTCAAAAAACCATCGACAGACGAATAGAGTACCTCACTGTTCTCCCCAAGACGTTCTGATATGGAACCTTCGGTAGTGAACAATGGGCCGACGATGATGGACCGGCTAACTTCATCAAGATAAGATTTGCTGGTGAAAAGGCCTTGTAGAACTGCGCCTATACCACCAATTTTACCCACCGCCTCATGCGTAACATGAACGACTGTTCTTTCCGTGCTCATTTTAAGTTTCCTCCAAGTTACTATGAAGTTTTTGTCACGTTGTTTTTACTATTTCCATATAAAATATAAGAAATAGTTTTAGCACAGCCAAATTGGAGGGAAAATAAGACTGTCAATTTTATAGACCGAAAAGATTGTGGAGATTTTACAAATAGAGGATTTTTTTTAGGACGTATGGATTGTTCTTGAAGTTTTTCTGCTCCTTCTTAGCTTATTCGCGTGCGGAGCTCTCTTATTAAGCCGGAAAGCACTTGTGGAGGAACATCGGCTAATTCCGGTTCTGGTATTTCACTAAGTGCTATTCTATCAAGAATCTCTACACCCTTGCGGCCGTGGGGGGCTATCAATTCTGCAATTCTGTTAGCCTGGTTCAATTCGCCGTTAGCTATCTGCCGCAGGTAAAGAATTATGTTTTTAGTCAACTCTTTTTCACCCATCTCAGATATTGGCTCTGCTGCATTAGCCGGGCCATTTGGAACCTCTCGTTCCTGCAGTATGTCCTGAGTGAGTCTGTATGTTTCGGCCATAAGTCGCTTTTTTTTCTCTTCCTCGCTTTCGTCTATTGGTGCAAGCTTTATCTCTTCATCGGTGCCCAGGCTGGGTACATATAGCTTATTATGACACGCAGGGCACTTGCCCCATTTGCCGCCGGTGTTGTCTTTTGCCTCTATTTTTTTACCACAATACTCACAATGAAATGTTATGGCCATTGTATCACCTCTTAACTTTTTATGCTGTTTCTATCCTCTGTCCTCTTGTTTGTGCTCCGCAACTACCTCGGTTGTTATTCCGCCGCGAGGTCTGAATCGGGATGTAACCTTCATCCAGCGGGGTTTACAGACCCCGCTCAAATCGTCCAGTATATCATTTGTCAGGGCCTCATAAAAGATACCTTCATTGCGGTAGCTTTGCATATAAAGCTTCAGGCTCTTTAGCTCAATGCACAATTTATCAGGGCAGTACTCGATGACAATTTCGCCGAAATCAGGCTGGCCCGTTCGCGGACAAACACTGGTAAATTCAGGACAATTAATCGTTATACAGTAATCTCGCTCAGGATGGGGATTGTCAAACAACTCTAATTTTGGCTTCTTGGCCATTGCTTAACCTCTTATATAAATCCTGCTATAATAATATAATCCAGTTCCTGACTGCAGACAAGTAATAAATCGCCGGGAAAATAAAAAGCAATCCGACCCAGCCGTATATAGTTAAATTTTCCTCTAAATTATACTTTCTGTTCGGCTCGGGGAAATTC
>CAYWUO010000132.1:0-6655 GCA_964461285.1 uncultured Pirellulales bacterium | reverse complement strand
GATTTTTCCTATATTTTGTGAAGCTTCAGATTCAATCTTAGCCCGCTTTTGGATTTCGGTTTTAAGATTTTTCTCTGTCTCGGCTTTGGCCTGTATTTCAGCTTGTAGCTTTTGCTCTACTTTGGAAAGTATATTTGTGTATGATTTGACCTCCTGCTCTGCCTGGTCTTTGGCTGCTGTTATCGCTTTTTTGGATTCTGCCTTGATTTTTTCTATTGTCTTCGCAGCTTCCACTTCAACTCTGGCCCGCTTTTGGATTTCAGCCTGTAGTTTTTGCTCTGTTTCGGCTCTGGCTTCTGCCTCTGCTTGTACTTTTTCTTCGAATCTCAATCTCGCTGCTGTTTCTGCTCTTAGCTTATCTTGTGTTTTAGTTCTTGTGTCAAATTCGTCCTTTAACTTTGCCTCTGCCGCAGACCTTGCCTTTGCTTCGGCCTTTGCCTTTTCCTGAGCTTCTCTTATCGCCTCTTCATAGGTCCTTTTTTGGGCTTTGGCCTTGGTTTTGTCTTGGGCTCTGGCCCTGGCCTCTGCTTTCGCTTGAGCTTTTGCTTCGGCTCTTGCTTTTGCCTTTGCTTCAGCTCTTGCTCTTTTCTCAGCCTTGGCTTTTGCTCTGACTTTTTTCTCATTAAGACAGGGGACTAAAGGATGATGAGGCCAGTGTTTTTCTCCGCATATACTACAGGTCGGTACGAATTTCTCATCTGTGGTTCGGTTCGTATGCTGAAATATTTCGGAATCTGATTTATTTTTATCATCAAATGTTTTTTCAGTATTCATATATCACGCAGCCGAAGCTACTAACCCCTTCCATTGGATGGTTGTTAAATAGAGAATTACTAATTTTTCTCCAGCCGGAGACTATAGCATCCTAGTCTCGATTTATCAAGCGTTCTGGACAATAATGCACAGCAAAATCCACGATTCATATTGCTATTCCGTTAGCTGCTTATGGCTTGTTTCATTTTCATTGTTTTTGGCTGAAAATCAAAACTTCAGCCGGTATCGGTTTCTTAATCACGCCAAATTAACATATTATAAATTATCAAGGGCAATTTATTATGAGCAGAGTCCATGCTTTACATACTGCAGGTCGCAGGTCTAGGTCCTGTTATCACCCATATACAGTACTGCCGTGGATTTGCCGTTTTTAGCGTAACGCATTTTTTTATGTATCTGGCCGATAATCATGCCAGCCGGCCGGTGCAGGTATAAATTTACCTCTCAACCAGATATCACCGGGTAGAATGCCCAGAAGCAGTCTCTCGTCAAGATAATAGCGTTTGAGATAGCCATCTGAGCCGACTCGTCCGACAACACCGCGGAAAGATTCCGTGATAGTGCCTCGCACAATTAAATAATCCTGCCTGCCGCTGGCTTCTTTTCTGCCGCCGTATGAACCTCGTCTGACATTTTCAGCTCCCCATCCGCCGCCGCCGACTGTTATCGCCGCCTCAACGACTGTAGGGTCAGGAAGATACCTTAGATGGTAATCTGAATCTCTCTCTTTTACCTGTGGATTATCCGGTCCTCCGATAGGAACATACTTGAAATCTGCAGGTTTTGCGGGACTACCGTCAACATAGCTATAATCACTCATACCCGGGTCAACCACTTTGACTACACCCTGGGCAATCAGACCGAGTGAATTGGGATTACCTAAAGATGGCAGACCGTCAAGGTCGTGCTTTCCTTCAACAAATATAGAATCTACAATCCAGATATTACCTGTGGCAACAATAGTAATTTTACCTTTTATTACATCCTGCAATCCGGGCAAAAGTGAATCGCCGCTGCCTATTATGACATTGCCGTCAACGAATATCCGTCCGCCTAATTCGGACTCGTATTCACCGAACGACTGACTAACGTAAGTGTCAGTCAGAGGCACGATAAATCTTTCTCCGGTGTTGTCCGCCTCTGCTGACCTCAGATGGTATGCGTAAATATCGTATCTCTCGAACTTTTTTCCTTTACTGCCCGGTATTATCCTGAAATCCCACGTGTCATCATCGTATTTTTGTTGAAAACCACGAACGGTGCAGTTGTTTGTAATCCGCACATATCCGGTGTCGTCCTTGGCAAAGAACTCAAGATGAACAGCCGGTTGTGGGTTTCTAACCGGGGCATTCGCTGTCGGTGTTAACCTGAATTTCGCTATAGTTTCTTCTTTGAAGTTGTCTACCTTGGTTTGAATCGTGGCCTCATCTGTTATCTTGGTATCGGGCTGGTCGAAGTATATCCCGCCGTTAAACAGACTCATTACATCTTCATATTTGTCGAAATCGCTTTTTGTGTACCTTGTTTCACCCATCGTTAAAAGCCGTAAAAACTCTGGACTGCCCTGCATATAGATATCTCTCTCATCAGGTTTATCTTTGAGATTGTTAATCTGAATGGGCATATCGATTATTTCGCCGTCTGCAAAGAATACCGGGGCAGTATCGTTTTTATCGCTGGCTATTCTGCACATTCCCATATCCCATCCGCTTGTTGCCTGAACCACGAGGACGTCTACCTTCCTCTTAAACACACCGCTGCGGGCGTTGGATACGACCCTGTAGACAGGGCGTGACCCGACAAATGAAAAGAAATCAATTCGGTAGTTACATGTGCTTTCGGGAAAACGTATAAAACCGCTTACGCCTGGCACACCGTTTTTCAGAGTATTTAGCATATCCTGCTGCTGGCCCATCCAGAAAATCGCTTTTTCATAACCGGCGTCAGCGGCAAACATCGCTGCTGTTTCATTTTTAATCGCAGTTGCACGATGTCTGACTCCGGAAGCAACACTCAGCATACCGACTCCCAAAGCCGACAAAATAACAATAGACGAAACGACAAGGGGAAGTGCTGAGCCATTCTTATTGAATAAACGCTGTTTGTTTTGCCTTCTCATAATTCCATCCTCCTGACGAAATTTACATATTTATAGGCAGGATATTTAGAATGGATGATATTTAGACGGTTTTGTGATAAAGCGCAAAGTGACCTGCAAAAATTGTTCTATCTTGAAATTGCATACCCTCAAAAACCGCTGGAAGCTCCTTCTATCATCCTAACCTCCTGTTAGTACTCTATTATCTCCTTATTCAATCCTTTATATAGCAGTTTTACTTATAGAGGAAAGCTTGGCAGGAAACTTAAAATGGCATCCTTGCCGCTCCTCCTTGAGTTCCTAAAGAATATACCTGTTAAAAGCGAAATGTCAAGAGAAAAATTTTCTCAAAAACATTTTTTTCTCCGTTGATATCAGCCCAAAAGTGTACCTTTTGTTCTTTATTTGACACCGTACCCAAATGAGCGTAGAATTCGGTTTTAGTAAGTATTACTTATTATGCAGAGGTCAGCTATGAAGCTCAAATTACAGTTCTTAGGTGCAGCTCAGAATGTTACGGGTTCTCGCCACTTATTGCAGGCAAACGGAACAAATATCCTTGTCGATTGCGGGCTTTATCAGGAACGCCAGCTAAAATCCAGAAACTGGGACCCTTTTGTCATACCGCCCGGCAGTATCGATGCGGTGCTTTTAACTCATGCACATCTGGACCATTGCGGCTTATTGCCAAAACTCGTCCGTGAGGGTTTCAAGGGTAAAATATATTGTACCGCTGCTACTTGCGATATTGCGCAGATTATATTACTCGATTCTGCTCACCTGCAGGAAGAAGATGCCAGGTACAAACGCAAAAGACACGAAAAAGAAGGCCGAAAAGGACCTTACCCGGAAATACCCCTTTATACTGTGGCCGAGGCAGAAGCAAGCTTTCAGCACTTCAAATCCGTAGACTATAATCAGCCGATAAAAATTACTGAGGGTGTTGAGGTAACTTTCTTCGACGCAGGTCATGTCCTCGGTTCTTCGATGATAAAAGTTAACGTGCCGTTCAATGGGCAAAAAAGGTCAGTCTTATTTTCAGGTGACGTCGGCAGGCCGAACAGACCTATCGTTAAAAACCCATCTTGTATTGACCAGGCAGACTACGTACTTGTCGAGTCCACTTACGGGGATAGAGTCCATCAGAAACATGAAGATACGAAGAAAATGATTGCCGACGTTATAAACTCAACGAAAAAAGCCGGTGGCAACATTATTATCCCGAGTTTCGCGCTCGAGCGTTCGCAGGATGTTTTATATTACATTAACGAGCTGCTGCTTGCTGATAAAATACCACATATGAACGTTTTTCTGGATAGTCCAATGGCTTCGAAAATCACAAAGGTCTTTCAGAAGCACATAGAGTTATATGACAAGGAGATGACCGAGCATATCAGGCAAAATGAATCACCGTTTAATTTTCAAGGCCTGAAAATGGCCGGGACTACCGATGAGTCAAAAGCAATTAACAATATAAAAGAATCATCGATAATTATAGCCGGTTCAGGGATGTGCACCGGCGGAAGGGTAAAGCACCATCTGGTTAATAATATTACAAAGCCTGAATGCACAGTAATGTTTGTCGGATATCAGGCCATTGGCACCCTTGGCAGAAGAATCGTTGAAGGCGAGAAGAAGGTCAGAATCCTCGGCCAGGAATATCCGGTAAAAGCAAGGATTGTGCAGGTAAATGGCTTTTCATCTCATGCTGATAAAGATGAGCTTTTGCAGTGGCTCAAGTGCCTGCACAAACCACCAAGAAAGGTTTTTGTCGTGCACGGCGAGTCTGATAGTGCAAAGCAGTTTGGTGATTTTATCATAGAAAAGACCGGCTGGAAGGTTGTCGTGCCTGCTTATCAGGATGAAATCACCCTCGATTAGAACCTTACGAATTTATTTGAGGGTCATGATTAGCCCCGTCCTTCCTGGCCTGAGCTATGTCGAATGGCTGGGCGGGGTATTGTTTAGCGTTCGTCGGCACGACGACACAATATTTGTTAACCCTCGGCAATGTCGAGGGTTATTTAATTACTTTTGCACCGCAAGAAATTTTTACGTTGTTATGTTTAGCCCCGTCCTCTGGGCGGGGTTTCATTTTGTATTTTGAAAATTCGAATTTGCTTCGGATTTATTCGATTTATCGATTTCCCTTTGCATTTTCCGCCAAAACAACTATAATTACGAACCGTACCTGCGGAGACCAACAACCTAGTTTAGTAGGGTGGGTCATTACCCCACGCTGACTTTTGAGACACGATTGAAGAAAATGATATATGTTGTTTATTTCAAGTGAGTTATGTGGTTTTCGTGCAATTCTACAGCAAAAAAGCATATCGTTAACCACGAAGTGCACGAAAAACACAAAGCAATATTGAATTCTTTTGATTTAACTTCGTGACTTTCGTGTCCTTCGTGGTGAGTTGATTCCCTTCGTGGTGAATATGGTTTATATCATGACAGAGGCCACGTTGGTTGAACAGCCGAAGGGAAAAGAGCTTGAATACCACCGCTTTGTTCTTTAACTTCGTGACTTTCGTGTCCTTCGTGGTGAATATTGTTTACTTTGCGGATATTCAGCTATACCCGGAAAATTAAGAAACTGGCAGATTTTGCTTGTTCTTTGCTGGGCCTAAGACGAGCATGTAGTAGCGCTCTCTTTTCATGGGCTGTCAATTATTAACATTTTTGAAAGGTGATAAGATGACCCGCAAAGAAATTGAACAAGCGGAGCAAAGATTGGTTAAAATTAACAACATCAAAAATTCAGGTCAATTAATAAGTATTCCAAATTCAGATAAAAAGGGGAATTCAGGGCAGTATGAACGTTATAAAGCCCTACGAAAGTTAGCATTGGAAGTTGGTGGAAGTTTTATCAGCAAAGAACGTCAAAAAACTGCAAATGAGGGAGAATTGACTGAGGGAATTCATAGAGCCCTACAAACAGCAGCAATGATTGATGCGTGTAGAACAGCGGCCAGAAATTTTTTGATAGCCATAGTGGCGGCAATAATAGCGCTTTTGATTGCATTAGCAGCTTGGGCTGCTATCATAGTTAATGTTTTGATTGCTGTTTTGAGCAGATAGGGAGATTTGGATTATGAATTGGAAAAGAGGATTTAGAAGGATTGCACTTGTTTTATCTATAGGTGGGGCTATTTGTGGTGCGTTTGGCGGTTTCTGTATAACTATAGGTGATGCGCAAGCGGCAGAATATGCACTAATACAAGAGCAACAAAGAAAACCAGATATATTTGATAGAATTGCTCGAACGTCCATTACTTTTGAAGAATGGCAACAAGAAAATAAAAGAATGGATTTCTATTCTGAACTTGATAAGGAAGCTGAAGAATCCGAAATAGAAGAGAAAGTGTGGCAAAAAAACTGCATCAAAAAGAGCTTCGGAAAGCAACGATTTATTTTATTAAGACAGGATTGGTTGTTGCGGTGGCAACGGTTATTGGGGGAGCAATTGGATTTAGCGCTATGTGGTTAGCTTATATTTTTCTTGAGCGGCTGGTTCCGTTGCTCATACTTGGCTTTGCTGACAAATAGTCAAAATATGAGCAAAAACAATGATTAAATCGGAAGGCTCTTGCTGCTCGGTCTCGGCGCGGTTATGTTGAGAAAAAATGCTGAAAAATGAAACTGACCCTATGGAAGATATAACTATGTTTGGTTTTTTTAAAAGGAAAAGAATAGGTGGAGAGATAGCTTTTTATGGTTTACAGAATTGGTGGCTCAACTCTTTTACATCAGAAGAACAGACTTATATTGTCAGAAAAT
>CAYWUO010000131.1:4318-6685 GCA_964461285.1 uncultured Pirellulales bacterium | reverse complement strand
ATAAAACCACTGCCAGAATTGCAAATAATTTCGTTTTCATCATTTCCTCCTCAAAAAATGTTAAAGGAAAATCCCTGTTTTATGCGTTTGATGTTTGCTTTGGCTCCCTCCAAAGGCCGAAATTGATTGTATACTTTCTACACCCAAGAATCAAGATAAATCTATTCAATATCAACAGCTTAATTCCGCCGCTTGTCACAGAATGCAGCAAGCGGGGATCAACGTCTTGAGATATGCTTAACAAGCGACTAAAGACGAGCGACGAACCTGTGCCTTAGCATCTTCGTGGCCAAAAATCCGCGTTTAAATTCTCCGCTACATTATGAAATTGCAGCTTTACATTGTGGCTTTATGGGTTTACAATATGGCGGCCTAAGGATAAAATAAGCCGTTATACCTGTCTGTCAGTGGGCAGGGGCGGGTAAAAACGCCGTAAAGGCGAGCAAAATGAAGGATGATTTTGGTCGGATAGAATGAAATTTGCAGATTTTGTCTGTTTTGAAGCTGTGATTCCGCAGCTTTCAGCTACGGACCGTGACGGTGTGATAGTCGAGCTTGTAACCGCGCTTGACAAGGCGGAGAAGCTCGGTGGCGCTGACTGTAAAGAAATTATCAAGGTCATGATTAAAAGGGAGAAGGAAGGAAGTACCGGGATAGGCAAGGGAGTTGCCCTGCCGCATGTCAAGCACGCTGCAGTTAAGGACATAGTTGCCGCGGTCGGGCTTAGCAGCGGCGGCCTCGATTTTTCCGCTCTTGACAAAAGGCCCGTTTATTCGGTGATACTTTTACTCAGTCCCCTGGACAACCCGGACAAACATCTGCAGGTGATGGAGAGTATTTTTAAGCATCTATTGAACGAGAAATTTCGGAAGTTTCTCAGGCAGTGTCAGAGTCCCGAGCAAATTGAGGACCTCCTCAGGGAGGCCGATGAAAATCCGACTTTGTAATAATTCAAGAATGTCCGACAAAATGACCCAATGTCGTTCCTGCGAAAGCAGGAAGCCGATAAAAGATATGGATTTCGTATTAAGTATGAAATGACAGCGGCTGATTTTTTTTCTGTCAGAATTTCTAAAATTTTTAATAGTAGCTAAGAGGAGTGGGAATTTGAAAATGAAGACAGGGCAGGATTCGTTGGAAAAAGTGGTTTATGAAACGACGGTCGAGATTAAAAACGCGGAAGGTCTCCATATGCGCCCTGCAATGCAGTTTGTCGATATCGCCGGTAAATTTGAGTGTGATATTAACGTCAGTAACAGCGAAAATTCCGTCGACGGCAAAAGCATTATGCAGATGAGCATGCTGGCGGCGACTTGCGGGACTAAGCTGGAAATTAAAGCCGAAGGCCCGGATGCCCAGGAGGCAATTAATGCTTTGAGGGAGCTTGTGGAAAATAAGCACTTCGAGGAGCCGACACCGGGCGAAAAGAAAAAACAATAGAAATTAGATAGACACGAAAAGACACCGGGCGAAAAGAAAAATCCTAATATCTACCCACTTCAGGCTAATGACTTTTCCGGAAAGTTCAAGGCAGTGGTCGAATTTTTCGTTGCGCCGGCAAGTAAAAAGCAATGGTCTGTTTATCCGGATGAAGAATAGCGTTTAAAAAGATAACCGTACCACTGGTTTGTCTTCTGGTCGTAAGCGCCGAAGTTTTCATGGCAGAATTCCCAATAAAGGTAGCTAAAGTCACGCTCTTTAGCAGTTTTTGCGACAAACGTCGTCCAGAGGATACGGCTTTCCTGGTCGGCTTTTACGTAAGCGCCGAACTCGCCAAGATTGATGGGTCTGTTATGCTCTTTGCCCCAGGCGGCAGAAGTAAATAAGTAATGTGCGTTGCCAAGAGCAAAAAGACAATCACAAAAACCAAATTTATGTTGGAATAATCGGGCCGGCATCGCCTGCGTGTTTGTTGTCCCGCTCCTTGCCCTTGGCCCTTCTAAGCTGGCGTTCCAGCTTACGAGTAGCCAAATCTATGCATCGGTAAATATCCTGGCCAGATTCGGTACCAACAAAAACCTTGCCGTGCTCAGCCCTTGCAATTATCTCCACATTGGCATTGCCACCCGGCTGGCCATCGATAATTACCTCGACCTGATTGACGCTGTTGTAGTACTTCGAAAGCTTCGAAGTCTTCTGCTCGGCATGACTCCTGATAGCTTCGGTAATGTCGAAATGCTTACCAGTAATTGTAAAAAGCAAAATTACTCTCCTTAATAGTGTTTTGCTGTTACCAAAATACTTTGTTATTCTTTACTCTGCAAATCAATCAGATGTTTGCCACTCGGTGTTACAACTCCAGCACTGACGGTAAACCTCAAAGCCTCTTCCACCGTTAAATCCAACTCTATAGTCTGTTTTTTCGGC
>CAYWUO010000131.1:0-4308 GCA_964461285.1 uncultured Pirellulales bacterium | reverse complement strand
TTACAAAGCCGGTAAAAGGTGTCGGTGAAGTCGGAATCAAGACCGATAGAAATTCTTTTTTTTCGTTTTGGACAACCTTTTCGATTCCAGTTCCAGTAACGAAACCCAATGACCATATACCTTTTCTGGGGTATTCAACGGCAACAACCATCGAGAACATTTTCTTTTTTTCCTCTTCCTGCGTCAGGAAGAAATCGGTAACCTGCTTTACATAAGGGTAGACCTGCCTTAAAAAAGGTGTGCCCATAATGAACTTTTCAATAATATGCCAAAGTGTTCTGCCCGCGACGTTCGCCAATAAAGCGCCGACAATAAAAACGATAACCAAAGCCACAAGAAAGCCCGCTATTGATAAAGCTCCGTCTATCCAGAATCTCTCCAGCTCCTGCGGTGAGCCCCCGGCCCGTGTTATGAGGTACTGCAAGCCGTGCTTTATGTGAACACCAATCCTGCCGTGAATGAACCTATAGCCCCAGACGAATATCCAGATTGTTACAATGGTCGGTACTAATACGGCTAATCCGCGCAAAAAGTAGTTTCTAAAGCGTCCCTGCATACGGCTAATCCGAAAAGCAATGATTTTTCAACTTATCATAATTTATTAACTCAACCCAATTTAAGGAGGTCTGGAAATCCGGTTTTTTTACAGAACATCGTATACTAATCTATTGATTCTGAAGAGTCAACAAAAAAGTGCTTCGGCAAGTGCGCTCCAAGTAAATGAATCATCGACCCCGGTAAAGAAGTGAGCATCCATATAATCCGCTGACACAGCGCCAGCGCCAGGGCAGCTTCCTGCCCAACACCGGCAAATTGAGTGAGCAGAAGAACAAGTATACCTTCGACTACAACTGCACCACCAATACTTATTGGCAATGCGCCCAAAATCCACGCCAGAGTAAAACAGACATAGTAATACTTGACGCTGGTGGTAATACCCATATTCACGCCAAGAAGCCAGAAGCCGGTAATAGTCATAAGCTGCAAAAAAACCGTCAGGCCAAACACTATAAGAATAGTTCCGGGGTTCTTACAGTAGATAATGAAAGCGTCCCTGAACTTCACAAATACCCTGCGAGTTTGTTCACGAAAATAGTTCCAGGCCTTTTTAAGTATTAAACGGGTAGGTCTGTACAACAGTAAAATACAAAAAACCGCTGCGACAGCCAATAACACCCACAAGAAAATCCACCTGTGCTCAACGATAGCACCGAGAACAGCAGGTCCCCTGCTGGAGCTTATCAGGTCGGCCTTGCCGTGCAGAAAAAGCAGATAGAAAAAAGCAGCGATTATCAGCGTGCTTAACAAGCCAATAGCCCTGTCGACAAAAACACTCAAGGCTGCTTTGAACCTTTGTTGCGTGTGCTTTGTAACGTACCAGGCCCGGAGCAAATCGCCCCCGACGGAACTCGGCATAAAATTGTTGTAAAACAGGCCCAAGAAATGAAGTCTAACGGCTGACCAAAACGCTATGAAAACAGATTGAGTCCTCAGCAGCAACCACCAACGAAATGAAACAATTAACTGGCCTATGGCGAAAATACCCAAGGCAATAGCGAAAACCCATAAATCTATTCGAAGGAAAATTTTCGTTAAATTATCCCATCTTTGACCCCTGGAAAGCCACAATACTGCCCAAACAACTCCGCCTAAAACAACTGCGACCCGGCCGAACAGGAATACGTACTTCCTTTTTTTGGCTTTACTCATTAAAACAAATCGCCTATATAAAAAACTTGTTTTCAGAGATAATAAGGAGTAAAAACTCTACTGGCAAGCAATATTATCGAATAGTAAAACCGTGAATCGAACTACGCAATAGGAGAGCGACGAAGTGGCGACGAATAAAGAAATCGAAGAAGGTTTGAACTTTGTTCCGAAATTCGATGATGAAGGTCTGATACCGGTCATAGCTCAGGACGCAGATAGCGGGCAGGTGCTGATGGCAGCATTTATGAATCGCGAGGCACTTGAGCAGACCATTCAAACCGGCTATGCCGTATATTACAGCAGGTCTCGACAAAAATTGTGGAAGAAAGGCGAAGAAAGCGGGCACATTCAGAAAGTCCGGCAAATACTCGTGGATTGCGACCAGGACTGCATAGTTTTGAAAGTAACAGTCGATGCCGGCCAATGCCATGTGGGCTACCAGAGCTGCTTTTACCGCATGGTGAAGAAGGGCAGCAGTAAAGAGCTGGAATTCATCTCAAAAAAGGTATATAACCCCCAAAAAACCTACAAAAAATAGGGCGGAGCCAAAACACCAAATAGAGCTATCCCTTTAATAATAATGGACTTAACGAATTCGAGAAAAAACCCTTATATTCCTATAGATTTTTTTGATTTTTCTGATTTTTCCTTGATTTGGCCGGTGCAAAGTGATATATTTGTAATAATCGCAATATAAAGGATTTAGCGAAAAGCGAGGAGTGGTAGTGATGCAGTGATTTTCCTCATTTTTCGCTTTTACATCTACAGAAAAAGGTAGTGTAACTCTGCGCGCGTAAAGCAGGTGATAAATATAATGCTTGATGTTATGCCCACAAGAGAATTTTGTATATTATGCGTTACATATGTTAGTGTTGGAAAGCGTAAGATATGGTTTTTGTGGAGGATTTAACTATGGGAGGATTAATGTTCATACAGTTCCTTCAATTCCAAATTCGGTATTTACAAATATTTTTATTTAGGAGGTTTTCATTATGAAAGATTTGAAATTAAAATTGTTATTAGTTTGTATGCTGATTTTGTTTGTTGGCGCACCTATTGTGTTAGGAGATTGGGACCCGGGTGATGGTCACAAGATGCACTATCCGCAGATGCCCGACCCGAACGGTTTTGATGTATCCTGGATGAATACGTGGGCATTAGGTGACGACTGGCAGTGTTCAGAAACCGGCCCGGTTAAAGACATTCACTTCTGGGTCTCATTTTTAGATGGGCAGGGAACTCCTGCCAATATCGAGAATTTCAACATAGAGATATGGTCAAACAATCCCGGTGACATGAATATTCCGTGGAGCCACCCGGACGAGTTTCTCTGGATGTATCCCCACCCGACATTTACGTGGCGGTACGTGGATACCGATTGGCAGGGCTGGTTTGACCCATACTATGGATCCTGGGCGTATCCTGACCACATGGGATGCTGGCAAATCAACGTCGAGAATATCCCCGACCCGTTCATACAACAGGAAGGTGAAATCTACTGGCTGGTAATTAATGATGTTTTTACCGAACCAGGTGTTTATATGGGCTGGAAAGAATCCAACGACCACTTTATGGACGATGCGGTTTGGTCAGGTATAATGCTTCCCTGGGAGGAGCTATATGACCCTGATAACTACGAGTCGATGGACCTGGCGTTTGTGATTACCAGCGATGAGGAAGAACCAGAACCCGGTATCAAGTGGGAGCAGCTTCCCGACGCGGACGTAACGGGCTACCACGCACATGACGGTCTTTACATAGCAGACGACTGGCTGTGTCAAGGCGGTCAGGTTACTGACCTGCACTGGTGGGGCAACAATGAAGATGATGTGTATAACAACCTGGGTTTTGAAATCGGTATCTTTGCAGACGCAGGCGGTATTCCGGATATAAACTCCGGGCCGCTTTGGATGGTTTTTGCACCACTTGGGCCGGGGCCGGGAGAAATTCACAGAACAGACAGCGGCCTTGTCACTCCATGGTTCAGTCCTGTTTGGTTCTATGAATACGACCTGCCTGTCCCATTTCCACAGGTTACCGGTCAGGTTTACTGGCTGAGCCTCACTGCGATATCAGAAGACCCAATGATGCCGCCGATGTGGCACTGGCAGGGCAATGCCGACCCGATTATCTTAGCGGATTCTGTGCAATTGGATTTCGTTGGCTATATGGAGCCGCTGGGAATGAATATGGCGTTTGTGATTACCAGCGAGGAACAAGAACCCAGCGGTATCAAGTGGGAACAGCTTCCCGACCTTAACGATACAGGCATTGATGTGGATATAACCATGTGTGGCCCTGCTGCTGACGATTTCCTGTGCACCACGAGCGAACCAATTTTAGATGTTCACATCTGGGGCTCATGGCTCTGTGATGAAATGCCTAATAATGACCCAACCGCGATGGATTTTTTCATAGAAATCTGGAGTGATAATCCAATGGGTCCTTCCGGCCACTCAGAACCAAATGAGCTTCTTTGGTGGAAAGACTTTCCCCAGGGTACATTTACTGCGAGTCTTTATGCTCAGGATTTGTATGAGGGCTATTACAGGCCATGTGATGAGATGTATGAGCCCTTTGGTGATTCTATGTGCTGGA